>CAZAAR010000048.1:0-12705 GCA_964483415.1 uncultured Oscillospiraceae bacterium | reverse complement strand
GGGCGTCGCGACGAAATACGACCACTGGATCGCGTTTGTTTTGCTTATCATCATCGGGGCCAACATGGTGAAAGAAGCGCGCTCCCGGACGGAGGAGCTGGACGCGTCCTTTTCGTTCAAGACCATGTTTTTGCTCGCCGTCGCGACGAGCATCGACGCGCTCGCCGTCGGCGTCACGTTCGCGTTTTTGCAGGTGCGGATCGTGCCCGCGGTGCTTTTTATCGGTTTGACCACCTTTGCGTTCTCGGCCGCGGGCGTCTGGGTCGGCGGCGTATTCGGCCTGAAGTGTAAATCTAAGGCCGAAATTTTTGGCGGGTGTGTACTGATTCTGCTGGGCGTCAAAATTCTGATTGAGCATTTGTTTTTCTGACATCTAGGAATTGCGGGGGATAAAGCTAAATAGCTTTACATAACCTGCGGAAGGAGTTTCAAAATTGAAGGAATATTTAGAGAAGACCACGGACGTGCTCGAAGAGCTGGGCGGCCGCGCCTCCGGACTCACCTCCGAGGAGGTGCGGGAGCGCCTGCAAAAGTTCGGGCATAACAAGCTCACCGAGCCGCCGAAGAAGACGCTTTTGCAGCGGTTTCTCGCCGAGCTCGCGGACCCGATGATCATTGTGCTGATCTGCGCGGCGGTCGTCTCGGGGATCACGGCGGTCTACTCCGGAGAATCCTTTGCCGACGTGATCATCATCATGTCGGTCGTCTTCATCAACGCGGCGCTCGGCGTCTTTCAGGAGAGCAAGGCGGAGGCCGCCATCGAGGCGCTCAAGGAGATCACCGCCCTGACGTCCAAGGTCCTGCGCGACGGCAGGCCCCTCACGGTCCGGAGCGAGGAGGTCGTCCCGGGCGACATCGTGATCTTGGAGGCCGGGGATTCCATCCCGGCGGACGGCCGCCTGCTGGAATGCGCCTCCCTGAAGATCGAGGAATCCGCCCTGACGGGCGAGTCGGTGCCGGCGGAGAAGCTCTGCCGGGCGCTGGGCCTTCCGGAGGGCGAGACGGACATCACGCTGGGCGACCGGCGCAACATGGCGTATATGGGCAGCACCGTGGTCTACGGGCGGGGCACTGCGGTGGTCTGCCGCACCGGTATGCAGACGGAGATGGGGAAGATCGCCGACGCCCTGAGCAAAGCGGAGGAGGACAAGACGCCTCTGCAAAAAAAGCTCTCCCAATTCAGCAAATTTCTGAGTTTTCTCGTCATCGGCATCTGCGCGGTGATCTTCGCGATCGGCGTCGCCCGCGATTACCCGGACGTCTCCATGGCGACCCTGCTTGACACTTTCATGATCGCCGTAAGTCTCGCGGTCGCCGCGATCCCGGAGGGGCTCGCCGCGGTCGTGACGATCGTGCTCTCCATCGGCGTCACGAATATGTCGCGCCGCAGGGCCGTCGTGCGGAAGCTGACGGCGGTCGAGACGCTGGGCTGCGTCCAAGTGATCTGCTCGGATAAGACGGGCACGCTGACGCAGAACCGGATGACCGTCGTGGAGACGGTCGGGGAGGATAAAGAACTGCTGGCCCGCGCCGTGTCGCTGTGCTCGGACGCGGTCCCCGGCGGCGAGGGGAAGGCGATCGGCGAGCCGACGGAGTGCGCGCTCGTGGATCACGCCGAGCTGCTGGGCCTGCCGAAGGACTGCCTGATCGCGGAGCATCCGCGCGTCGGGGAGGCGCCGTTCGATTCCGACCGCAAGATGATGACGACCGTGCATAAGGATGGGGAAAGATTCGTCGCCTATACGAAGGGCGCGCCGGACATGCTTTTGGAGCGCTGCGCCTATTATTTGGAGGGCGGCGTCGCGCGCCCGGCGGATCCGGCGTTCTTTGCGAGGGTCGCGGCGGAAAACAAGGCCATGGCCGAGCGGGCGCTGCGCGTCCTCTGCGCGGCCGAGCGGTTCTATGACGAGATGCCGGAATGCACGCCGGATAATTTGGAGTACGATCTGTGCTATATCGGCCTTGTGGGCATGATCGACCCGGTCCGCCCCGAGGTGAAGGCCGCGATCGAGGAATGTATGGGCGCGGGAATCCGCCCGATCATGATTACAGGCGACCATCGGGACACCGCCGCCGCGATCGCGATGGAGCTCGGCATCATCGAAAATCCCTCTCAAACGATCACCGGCTCCGAGCTCGCGAAGATCGGCGACGAGGAGTTTGAGAAAAATATCGAAAACTATTACGTCTACGCGAGGGTCCAGCCGGACCAAAAGGTCCGCATCGTCACCGCGTGGAAAAAGCGCGGAAAGATCGTCGCCATGACCGGCGACGGCGTCAACGACGCGCCCTCGATCAAGACGGCGGACATCGGGATCGGCATGGGCATCACCGGTACGGACGTCACGAAGAACGCGGCGGATATCGTCCTTGCGGACGACAACTTCGCCACGATCGTCGCCGCGGTGGAGGAGGGCCGGCGCATCTACGCCAACATCCGCAAGTCGATCCAGTTCCTGCTGTCCTCCAACCTCTCCGAGGTACTTACGATCTTCGCCGCCATGCTCATGAATTTCACCGTGCTCAAACCCTCGCATCTGCTCTGGATCAATCTGCTCACGGACACGTTCCCGGCCCTCGCGCTCGGGATGGAGGAGAGCGAGAAGGACAGCATGAAGCGCCCGCCGCGCGACCCAAAAGAGAGCATCTTCGCGGACGGCATGGCGTTCGACATCCTGCTTCAGGGCACGATCGTCTCTGCCATCACGCTCGCGGCCTACCTGATCGGGCATTTTCTCGAGGCCGGGAGATGGGAGTTCGTCAACAGCCCGGACGGCATGACCATGGCGTTTCTGACGCTTTCCATGGTGGAGATCTTTCATTCGTTCAATATGCGTTCCAGCCTCCATTCCATCTTTACGCTTAAAAAACAGAACCCGATACTCTGGCTTTCGATGCTCGCCTCCCTCCTCCTGACGACGGCGGTGATCTATATCCCGTTCCTCTCCAACGCGTTCGAGTTTGAGCACATCTCCGTCATCGAGTATTTCATCGCCATGTCGCTGGCCGTCTTCATCATCCCGATCGTGGAGGTCCAGAAAATATTTAAGCGCATGATTTATAAAAATAAGTAAATCTATGGGAGATAAAGACCCCCGGAGCGCCGGAATCCGGCGCTCCGGGGGTCTTTTGACGAAAGGGGAGCATCCGCGGCTTCCCAACGGCCGCCGCTTGAGCACGCGCGAAACGGACGGCGCAAGGCAATCGGGAAAACGGTTTCCGCTTGAGCACGCGCGGGGCCGCGGAAAAATAAAAAAGGGGGCGGGCCCATTCCGCGGGCGGAAACGCTGCGAAAAAATTCCGGCATACCTCTAAAGGCACGCCGGAACGGTTTTTGGCAGGTTTGACGAGTTCGGGAAGTTTGATGGGCTTGGCGGGTTTCGGCTCTGCGGGAATCCCGCCCTAAAACCGCGTTTTTTGGTAGAGGACAGCGTTTCTTCGCTTCCCGATCTTTTCCACGGCGCCGACGGCCGAGAGGACCCTGAGTCCGGCCTGCGCCGCGGAGACGCCGATCCGCGCCGCCTTGGCGAGTTCGGCGGAGGTGAAGGGTTCCGGCAGATTTTCCGGCAGCAGTTGTTGAAAATCGGCGGGCTTATCGAGCTCGATTTCGTCGTAGAGCGACTCCGGGATCCGTTCGCAGCGGGTGGAGCCGCTCTTTTTGTCGCGGCTCCAGCCGTCGAGATACCGGTACTCCACCAGATCGATCAGCAGGATCCGGAACCGCAGGCGCTCCGACCTGAGATACGGGACGATCCGGTGGAACTCCAAAAAGCAGTCGCAGGCGGCGCCGGTCTTGGGGCTCTTGCGCCGCGCGGAGACCTCTCCGGTCTCCGGGTCGATCCAACAAAGCCATTTTGTATGGGCGACCGGGTAGACGACCGTGATCGGATAGTCCGCGAGCAGGTCGTCGAATTTTTTCCTCAGTCCAAAAAAATTCCGCGTCTGGATCTCGACGATCCCGTCGTCCTCGAGGATGTCGGCGACATGGGCGCCGACCTTGACCTCGTGGCGGGAGGCATCCGGCTCCAGATAATGTTTGAGCACGGCGTGCAGGGTCTTTTCCGAGAGCGTGCCGATGCCGCCGGCGACGCCGGCGCCACGGGCGCCGGTCCGGTATTCTTCCGCCCGTCCGCAGGCCTCTAAAAAGCGTTCCCTGTCCATTCGTCCTCCGCCGCAAGTTGATGTCCCCATTATAGCACGGAATTTTTTGGAACACAAAAAAACATCCGCGGAGGAGACCGAAGTTTACCGGCGCGGAAATTCCTGAAAATAAGTGACAGGCGTGGCGGCCGGGGCCATCCGGCGCAGGCGAGGGAGAGCAGAGTTTACCGGCGTGGAAATTCTTGAAAACAAAAAGCTGGCGTGGAGGCCGGGCTGTCCGGCGCAAGCGGGTAGACCGAAGTTTACCGGCGCGGAAATTCCTGAAAACAACGGACGGTTTTGCCGGAACGGGGCCGCGCGGGCGCGAGATTCGTTTGGGCGCAAAAAAAACAGGCGGCTTTTGCGCCGCCTGCGAAAAAAACGTCATTGCGCCATCTTCATGCGCAGCCGCAGCTTGTCTGCGATCAGCGCGATAAACTCGCTGTTGGTGGGCTTGCCGCGGCCGCTGTGGATGGTGTAGCCGAAGTAGGAGTTCAGCGTGTCCACGTCGCCCCGGTCCCACGCGACCTCGATCGCGTGGCGAATCGCGCGCTCCACCCGCGAGGGCGTCGTGCCGTGCTTTTTGGCGACGGAGGGGTAGAGGCATTTCGTCACCGAGTTGATGATCTCCATGTCGTCGACCGCCATCAGGATCGCCTCGCGCAGGTAGTGGTAGCCTTTGATGTGCGCCGGCACGCCGATCTGGTGGATGATGTCGGTGACGATCATCTCCATATCCGGGCCGGAGAATTCGGCGCGGGTCTCCATCGGGATCTCGGATTTGCGCTGCGCGCCGAGAATATGGACGACCCGCTCCGCGAGGATCTCCATGTCGAAGGGCTTGATGAAAAAATAGACCGCGCCGGCGGAAAGGATCTCGTGCTCGAGCATGGAGTTGTCGACAGAGGACATGATCATAAACAGCGGATTTTTCTCTAAATTGAGCGCCCTTGTCTGTTCCATCACCGCGAAGGCGTCCATCTGCTGCATGAACACGTCGCAGAGCACGACGTCCGGCTTGTATTCGGAAATGGACTGAAGAAGCTCTTTTCCGTCCCGGCAGACGCAATAGGCTTCAAATCCGCAGGACTGCATGATCTCTGCGCACTGTCCACAAAATTCCTGATTCTCATCACAAATGATGATTTTTGATTTTCTCTCCATTTGTCCTGCCTTTTCTCCGCACCGCTATCAATTATTGCGGGAAGCCGACGTCATAGTGCGGAAGACGACGGCGTTTTCATTCAGGCCCTACTGTTCCCATAAAAAAGAATACCATATTTTTCCAAACTGTCAATAGATTTACAGGAATTTACATTCGCGTTTCCCCAAAATCATTTCGACCGGCTCCGACTGTTTTTCCGGAGGAAACGGTTTATTCGATCCCCGCCGCGATCTCGGCCATGTTTTCGGCAAAGATCGCGTAACCCTTGCTCGAGTCGTTCACGAACACATGCGTCACGGCGCCCGCGAGCCTGCCGTCCTGTAAAATCGGGCTGCCGCTCATGCCCTGCACGATGCCGCCGGTCTTCGCGAGCAGCGCCTCGTCGGTCACGCGGATCACCATATTTTTGGTGGGGTTGCCGTCGCTGTAATTGATCCTCTCAATTTCTATATTATAGAACGCCGGCGCCGCGCCGTCTACCGTCGTCAGAATTTCGGCCGGGCCCTCGCGGACCTCCTGCTTCGGCGCGATGACCATGGAGACGGCGCCGTCGGGCACGGCGGCCATCGTGCCGTAGATCCCGGATTCGCAGTTCTGTTTTAAAATGCCGATGGGGTCGAGGCTCAGGAAAATGCCCTTGAGCTCGCCGGGATTCCCCGAGACGCCGCGCACCACGCCCGTGACGGAGGCCCCGACGATCTCGCCGGAGAGCAGCGGAAGCACGTCGCCGGTGTCGACGTCGCAGACCGCGTGCCCCAGCCCGGCGAAGCTCCCGGTCTCCTCGTCATAAAACGTCAGCGTCCCGATGCCCGCGGAGCTGTCCCGCACCCAAAATCCGCCCTTGTAGCCGGAGCCGTCCTTCATCCGGGCCGGGATCAGGGAGATCTCAAAAATCTCCTCCCCGCGCCGGATCGACAGGGTGAGGGCGCTCCCGCCCGAATTTTGAATGAGCCCGGCGATATCCTCGTTGGTGGCGACCGCCGTCCCGTTGACGCGGTAGATCACGTCGCCGGTTTTGAGCCCGGCGGAGGAGGCGGGGCAGAGGGCGCCGGCCGTCGATTGGAGCCGCTCCATCCCGACGACGAGCACGCCCTCCGTGAACAGCTTGATCCCCAGCGGCGTCCCGCAGACCCAGACCTCGTTGCCTTCGCCGACCTCCACGCTGACGGACTTGATGTCGAACAGACCGAGCAGGCGCAGATCCGCCTGAAAGCGGCTGCGGTTTCCGGCGAAAACCTCCTCCGTCCCGGCGTCCCACGCCGAGGCGGTGACGAGTTTTCCATAGTTGCTCGAGAAAGAAAAGGTGCCGTCCTCATAAATGGTGTAATGATCGGGAAGAATGATATGGAAAATGGAAACTGCGGCCATAGATGCGGCTACAAAGGTGCAAATTACATATTTTATGCGGTTAAAATTAATTTTATGCATATCACTGCGCCCTCCTTAACGCTTTTAGTTTTTTCAGAAGCGACTTCATTATGTCCGACAATTTTTCTCTTGACTGTCAAGGGGCGGCGCAGGATAATAATAGTGGTAAAAATAATAATAGGAATTCAAAAAAACGCTTGACGGTGCCTGTCCGTTATGATATAGTAAATATACCTCTAAAAGGGTTTATTTTTTTGCGCAAAAAACCCGACCGAAAGAGGGAGGCAAAAATTTCCGAGAATCAGGAGGTGCCGCAATGCGAGTCAAAATCGTGCTGGCCTGCACGGAGTGCAAGCAGCGCAACTACAACACCATGAAAAACAAAAAGAACGATCCGGACAGAATCGAAGAGAAAAAATATTGCAAATTCTGCCGGAAGCACACGCTCCACAGAGAGACGAAATGATGAAAGGAAGGGATACCCGTGGCAAATGAAAATGTCGCCAAAAAGCCGTCCTTTCTCGCGAAAATCAAACGCTTCTTCAAGGATATCGGCGGTGAGATCAAAAAGATCGTCTGGCCCAGCAAAAAGCAGGTGGTCAACAACACCGGCGTCGTCATTGTGGCGGTGGTGATCTCCTCGGTATTCATCAGCCTGATCGATTACTTTTTCGGTCTGGTGACGAAGCTGTTCTTCGGCTCTTAAAACGCGAAAGGGAACTACGTCTATGGCTGAAACTCCAAAATGGTATGTTGTTCACACGTATTCCGGCTACGAAAACAAGGTGGCCGGCAACATTGAAAAAGTGATCGATAACCCAAGGTTTCATGATTTGATCGTGGACGTAAGCGTTCCGACCGAGAAGGTTGTCGAGATCACCGACAACGCCAAGCGTGAAGTGGAACGTAAAATTTTCCCGGGATATGTTCTTGTAAAAATGATCCTGACGGACGAGTCCTGGTACGTCGTGCGCAATACCCGCGGCGTGACCGGATTTGTCGGCCCGGCGTCCAAACCGGTGCCGCTGACCGACGAGGAAGTCGCGAAGCTGGGCATCGGCACCAAAACCGTGGAGCTTCGCTACGATGTCGGAGACGTTGTGGCGATCGTCGGGGGACCGCTCGAGGGTTTCGAAGGAACCGTCGAAGCGATCGACAAAGAAAACAACAAGGTCCGCGTCATCGTCTCCATGTTCGGCCGAAATACGCCGGTGGAGCTCGAATTGGAGCAGGCCGCCCCGAGAAAGTAAACGGGCTTTTTGAAAAAGTCGGCCGGACGGCCGGCGGACGCGGGATAGGGTCCCGCGTGTGGGAGGAGCCGAAAATTTGATTTAATCGGTTCCGTGGACCACGTAATGGCTGGAGGTTAGAAAAATGGCACAGAAAGTAACCGGCTTAATTAAGCTGCAGATCCCCGGTGGCAAGGCCACCCCGGCGCCGCCGGTCGGCCCCGCGCTGGGACAGCACGGCGTCAACATCATGGCGTTTACCAAAGAATTCAATGAACGTACGAAAAACGATATCGGCATGACCATCCCGGTCGTCATCACGGTCTACGCCGACAAATCGTTCTCTTTTATTACCAAGACCCCGCCGGCGGCCGTTCTGCTCAAGAAAGCCGCCAACATCGCCAAGGCTTCCGGCGTCCCGAATAAGACGAAGGTCGCCAAAGTCACTTCCGAGCAGGTCCGCAAGATCGCCGAGATCAAAATGGTCGATCTGAACGCCGCTTCCATTGAGACCGCTATGCGCATGGTCGCGGGTACCGCCCGCAGCATGGGCATCACGGTGGAAGATTGAGGGGGGAAGCAGAATTATGAAACACGGAAAAAAATATGTCGAGAGCGCCAAGCTCTTTGAGCACGCCAAACTGTACGAGGCCCCGGAGGCCCTTGATCTGGTCACCAAGACCGCGACCGCGAAATTCGACGAGACCGTCGAGCTTCACGTCCGCCTCGGCGTCGACTCCCGCCACGCGGACCAGCAGGTCCGCGGCGCCGTCGTCCTCCCGAATGGAACCGGCAAAGACGTCCGCGTCATGGTTTTCGCCAAAGGCGATAAGATCCAAGCCGCTCTGGACGCCGGCGCGGAATACGCCGGCGCGGAGGAATACGTGCAGAAGATCCAAGCCGAGGGCTGGATGGACTTCGACGTCGTGATCGCCTCCCCGGAGATGATGGGCGTCGTCGGCCGTCTCGGCAAAGTGCTCGGCCCGCGCGGCCTGATGCCGAACCCCAAGGCCGGAACCGTCACCCCCGACGTTGCGAGAGCCGTCAAAGAGGCGAAGGCCGGCAAGATTGAGTACCGCCTCGACAAGACCAACATCATCCACTGCCCGATCGGCAAGGCCTCCTTTGGCCTCGAGAAGCTGCAGGAGAACTTCGACACCCTGATGGGCGCGATCGTCAAGGCCCGCCCGGCGGCGGCCAAGGGCCAGTACGTCAAATCCTGCGTCGTCTCCGCGACCATGGGCCCCGGCATCAAGATCAACCCCGTTAAGTTCATCTGATTTTTCCCCGAGAGGGAAAAAGCCGCCCGCCGCCTGCGGCGGGGCAACTTAAAAAAAACGTGTGAAAGAGCCGGAGCGGCAAAAGTCGCCCCGGCTCTTTTTTTGCGCCCCGGCGGCGCGGGACAGGAGGATAAGGAATTGGCTTCGGCGGCGGGACCTGTTTTTTGAAATTTTCCGGCGCACAGCGCCCCATGGGACGCTTCCCATGGCGGGGCCCGGAGTTTTCCGCCCCGGCGAAAAGGAGTTTGAAAGGTGGGGGAGACATGGGCCCGGGCGAAAAGGCCGCGCGCCGCCCGGGGTCTGCCCGCCGCCGTCCCACGCGGCTGAAACAGAGGCTTCAAAAATGCCGTGGAGAGAGCGGAGATTATGGTTTTTTGGCGAAATTCTTGAAAAAGCAAGGTTTTTAACTTGTGAAAAGAGGCCCGGTTTGTTATAATAGCGCTATCTCACGGTTCGCAGGGGGAAACAGGATGAAAAAGCCGCTGATCGGCATCACCACTTTGATCGACGAGAAACTGGAGAGCTACTGGATGCTTCCCTTATATACGGAGGCTGTCGCCAAAAGCGGGGGCGTCTCCGTGATCCTTCCGCCGTTTTCCGGCGCGGACGAGGCGGTCCGGGCGGTCCGGGCGCTCGACGGGCTCCTGTTTACCGGCGGCGAGGATATCGACCCGATTTATTATGGGGAGGAAATTCACCCCGCAATCGGAGAAATCAGCGCGAAACGGGATATTTCCGAGTTCTTACTGATGAAAGAGGCCCTCGCCGCGGACAAACCGGTTTTCTGCATTTGCCGTGGGTTTCAGCTGCTGAACGTCTTTTTCGGCGGCACCCTTTATCAGGATCTTCCGTCCCAATATGATTCCACGGTCCGGCACCGGCAGGAGAAGCCCTACGACGAGCCGGCCCACGCGGTCACCGCCGCAAAGGGCAGCCCGCTCGCCCGGATCGCCGGGGCCGGGGGGTTCAGGGTCAACAGCCGCCACCATCAGGCCGTAAAGGATCTGGCGCAAGGGCTGACCGCCATGGCCGTCTCCGAGGACGGGCTTGTGGAGTCCGCGTTCGCGCCGGAGCATCCGTTCGTGATGGGGGTCCAGTGGCACCCGGAGCACATGTTCGAGCGGGACAAGATCAGCCGGAAGCTGTTCTCCGCCTTCATCGGGGCCTGCGGGGAATAGGCCGGTTCCGGGCGGCCGCGGCCGACTCCTTACGCGAAACCCGCTTAGCGGAGGAATCCGTTTTCCGCTTTATCTAACTAAAAAACGCGCCGCTCATCGGAAGATGGGCGGCGCGTTTTTGCTGTCCGGAAGTTATTCCGTAAAAGGTCTGGCGTGATGTTCGAGATACTCGTATTTCTCCTCGGCGTTCTTTTCCGCTTTTTCAAACAGCGTCTCGGCGCGGTCGGGGAAGGTGAGCAGCAGGCTGCTGTACCGGACCTCGTTCGTGATGAAATCCCGGTAACTCGCCGTGGGGGCCTTGCTATCGAGCTGGAACGGGTTCTTGCCATCGGCGGCGAGCCTCGGGTCATAACGGAAGAGGTGCCAATAGCCCGCCTCGACGGCCTTTTTCTCCTCGGCCATCGAGTTGCCCATGCCGCCTTTGATGCCGTGGTTGATGCACGGCGCGTAGGCGACAATCAGCGACGGCCCGTCGTAGCTCTCGGCCTCGGCCATCGCTTTGACGCACTGGGCCATGTCCGCACCCTGCGCGACCTGCGCGACGTAGACATAGCCGTAGCTCATGGCGATCGCGGCGAGGTCCTTCTTTTTGACCTCTTTTCCGGCGGCGGCAAACTGCGCGACGGCGCCGGTCGGGGTGGCCTTGGAGGACTGACCGCCGGTGTTGGAATAGACCTCGGTGTCGAAGACGAGAATATTGATGTTTTTGCCCGAGGCGATCACGTGGTCGAGACCGCCGAAGCCGATGTCGTAGGCCCAGCCGTCGCCGCCGAACGCCCAGACGGACTTTTTGGCGAGGTAATCTTTCTCTTTGAGGATCGCTTTGGCCTCGTCGCAGCCGCAGCCTTCGAGCGCGGCGACCAGCTTTTCGGTCGCCAAGGCGTTCTCCGCGCCATGGTCGGCGGTATCGAGGTACTCCTTCGCGGCGGAGACGGCGGCTTCGTTTTTGCCGGTTTCCGCGATGCTCTTCACCTTTTCGATCAGGCTCGCGCGGATCGCCTCCTGACCGAGCAGGATGCCGTAGCCGTATTCGGCGTTGTCCTCAAACAGGGAGTTCGCCCACGCGGGGCCCTTGCCCTGTTTGTTGACGGTGTAGGGGGTGGACGGCGCGGAGCCGCCCCAGATCGAGGAGCAGCCGGTCGCGTTGGCGATATACATCCGGTCGCCGAAGAGCTGGGTGACGAGCTTCGCGTAGGGGGTCTCGCCGCAGCCCGCGCAGGCGCCGGAGAACTCGAGCAGCGGCTGCCTGAACTGGCTGCCCTTGAGCGTGGCCGGTTTGAATTTTTCGGAAAGCTCCGGTTTCTCCGGCAGGGCGACGCCGTAGCCGAAGACGTCCTGCTCGTGGAGCTGGCTCTCGAAGCTCCCGGCGGCGAGGGCCTTTTCGCCCTTTCTGCCCGGGCAGACGTTGATGCAGGAGCCGCAGCCGGTGCAGTCGAGCGTGGAGACCGTAACGGCGAAGTGCAGGCCGGGCATACCGGTCATCGGGACGGACTTCATGCCCTCGGGGGCGGCGGCGAGCTCGGCGTCGGTCAGGACGGCCGGGCGGATCGACGCGTGCGGACAGACGTAGGAGCAGAAGTTGCATTGGATGCAGGCCTCCGGTTTCCAGACCGGGACGTCGACGGCGATGCCGCGCTTCTCGTAGGCGGCGGTGCCGGAGGGCATCGTGCCGTCCTCGATCCCTTTAAAAGCGGAGACCGGGAGCGTGTCGCCCTTTTGGGCGACGGCGGGGAAGAGCACACGGTTGACGAAGTCCACAAGGTCCTTGCGGCCGCCCGTCGCGGCCGGGACCGGGATTCCGCCCTCGGCGGCCTTCCACTCGTCGGCCGGGTAGTCGACCTTCACGACGCTGTCCATGCCGCGGTCGATCGCCGCGTAGTTCATGGCGATCACGGCCTCGCCCTTGTCGCCGTAGGAGGCGGCGGCGGCGGCTTTCATAAACTTTACCGCGTCCCCCGCCGGGATGATGTTGGCGATCTTGAAGAACGCGGACTGGAGGATCGTGTTGATCCGCCCGCCGAGGCCGAGCTCCCGGGCGATGCCGATGCCGTCGATGGTGTAGAATTCGATCTCGTTCTCCGCGATGAAGCGCTTCACCGAGCCGGGCAGGCGCTCTTCGAGCTCCGCGGGGTCCCAGCCGCAGTTGAGCAGGAATTTGCCGCCCTTTTTGAGCACGGAGACCATGTCGTATTTTGTGACGTAGGAGGGGTTGTGGCAGGCGACGAAATCGGCCTTATCTATCAGATAGGTGGATTTTATCGGGGTCTTGCCGAAGCGCAGATGGGACACCGTGACGCCGCCGGACTTCTTGGAGTCGTAAGCGAAGTAGGCCTGCGCGTACATAT
>CAZAAR010000047.1:0-13411 GCA_964483415.1 uncultured Oscillospiraceae bacterium | reverse complement strand
AACCCCCGTCCGAAAACCCATCCATGAGGATTTCTCCGGGCGCATCCCGTCATTTACATTCCCTCCCCGGCGCGTCGGCAGGCAGACTCACCGGTTCAGTATCCTCCTTTTACATCGCGGGGACGGAGGAACCTCCCCGCGGCGTTTACCGCTAAGTCACGCCCGTTCCCAGGCCGCGGTGCTCATGGGACGGACGGCGGCCTTAATTAGGCCGCGTAAGCTAAATTATTGTTAGCGTTTATTGTTTTTGCCCATTTTATAGAGGGTAGGCGCCTCTGCCCGCTGTCCGGACTTCAGAATCCCCGTCGAAACCTTTACGCCCCCATATCGCAAAAGGCCCGGGAGCCGTTTTAGACTCTCTGTTCCTTCATGCTTCGTTCGATGTCTCTTTTGGCCGCCCGCTCCGCGAGGTCCTCGCGCTTGTCGTAGAGCTTTTTGCCGCGGCAGACCGAGACCGCCATCTTGACCCGCGAGCCTTTGAAATACAGCTCCGTCGGGATCAGCGCGACGCCCTGCTGCTGCACGAGGCCGAGCAGCTTGCTGATCTCGCGCCGGTGCATCAGCAGCCTCCTTGCGCGCAGCGGGTCCCGGTTGAAGATGTTGCCCTTCTCGTAGGGGCTCACGTGCATGCCGTTGACGAAAAGCTCGCCGTTTTTGATCTCGCACCAACTGTCTTTGAGGTTGACGCCGCCGCCGCGGATGCTTTTGACCTCCGTGCCGCAGAGCTCGACGCCCGCCTCGAAGGTGTCGTTCACAAAGTAGTCGTGAAAGGCCTTTTTATTGCGGGCGATCGTCTTGATTTCGTCCTTTTGCAAGATCGGGCCCTCCTTCCCCGTTCCCGTCGCCGAAGACCCAGAGCCGGCTCAGCGCGTAATTGATGACGAGCGTCACGCCGATCAAGAGGATCTTCGCGAAATATTTGTTGATTCCCCACACGTCCGCGAGGAGCCACAAGGCTCCGATCGAGGCCGCGTAGGAGACCAGATTGACCGCGATAAACCGCGTGAGCTCCCGGGAAAAGAAGCCCTTCTCCGTGGAGAAGGTCCACCTCCGGTTTAAGGTGTAGCTGTTGAGCACGCCCGCCGCGTAGCCGCAGGTCTGGGCGAGGTAGATGTTCCATGAGAAGAGGCTCGCGATGGAGAACACGGCGTAATCCACCGCCGTGTTGAGCACGCCGATCATGCAAAAACGCAGAAACTGTTTTCTGTTTTTGCCGTGGAGCAGGCCGCCAAGCTTCATCTTTCGCCTCCGGGAATTTACATCGTATTTCTGCCCTCCAGCGCGCGGTAGAGCGTCACCTCGTCTGCGTACTCGAGGCTCCCGCCGACCGGGATACCGTAGGCGAGCCGCGTCACGAGCACGCCCAGCGGCTTGAGCAGCCGGGAGAGATACATGGCGGTCGCCTCGCCCTCGACGGTGGGGTTCGTGGCCATAATGACCTCGCGGACCTTGCCGTCGCCGAGGCGCGCCATCAGTTCCTTGATGCTCAAGGCCTCCGGGCCGATGCCGTCCATCGGCGAAATCAGCCCGCCCAAAACGTGGTACAGACCATTATACTCTTTTGTGCGCTCAAAGGCAATGACATCTTTTGGGTCCTCAACGACGCAGATCGTCCCCTCGTCGCGGGAGGGGTCGGAGCAGATCGGGCAGCGGTCGCCGTCGGTCAGGTTCCGGCAAATTTTGCAGTAGCCGATCTTCTCGCGCGCCTCTAAAATCGCGCCCGCGAAATCGCGCGCCTCCTCCTCCGGCATCCGGAGGATCTGAAACGCGAGCCGCTGCGCGCTCTTTTTTCCTATGCCGGGAAGCCGCTCAAAATGCTCGGTCAGCTTCGCCAGCGGCAATAAATGATACCCCATGGCTCAGAGACCAAGGCCGGGCACCTTCATGCTTCCGGTCAGCTTCGCCATCTCTTCCTCGTTGTTCCGCTCGACGCCGGAGACCGCCTCGTTGACGCCGGCGACCAGAATATCCTCGAGCATCTCGATGTCCTCCGGGTCGACGATCTCGGGCTTGAGCGTGATCGAGAGGATCTCTTTCTTCCCATTGATCTTGATCGCCGCCATCCCGCCGCCGACCGTGAACTCGTACTCGCGGGCGTTCAGGTCCTCCTGAAGCTCCGCCATCATCTCCTGCATCTTCTGGGCCTGCTTGAGCATCCCTTGCATGTTGGAGGGGGCCCCTCCGCCGAATCCCTCGGGCATTCTCGCTTTCATACTCTCCGTCCGTCCTTCTTTTGTAACTTATCTGACTGTCACCGGGATATCCGCGGCCCCGGCGCGCCGGAGCGCCTCGTCGAGCGGGGTGCTGCGCCGCTCGCCGGACTCCGGCTTTTTATACGGCCCGATCCCGTAGCGGCGGCCGCTGACCTCCGTGATCGCGTCCTTGATGACGCTGCGGGCGTCCTCGTTGCGCTGCATGTACGGGATAAAGGTTTCGTTCTTCGCGTGGATCAAAACCGTGTTCCCCGAGAGGTAGGCCTCCGATTCCGCGAGGAACGAGTAGATCATCGAGCTTCTGCCCCGGATCTTCTCGAGCGCCTCCTCCCACGCCGGGAAAAGGCTCGGCGCGTCCGGCTTTGCCGTTATAGGCGGGCCGTCCGCCGCCATCGTCGGTCCCTTGACGTCCGTTTCCCCGCCGGAACCGGGCTTCCGCTCAAAATCGGCTTCCGCCTCCGGAACGGGCTCCGTCCCGGAATCTGTCCCCGCTTCGGAACCCGCCTTTGTTCCACGGCCGGCTTCCTTCCCGGAAGCGGCTCCCCTCTTGGAACCGGTCCCCGCCCCGGGGGCCGCCTCGGGTCCTTTTTCGGGTTTTGCCGGGTCCCCCGTTTGGCCCGGGTTATCCTCTTGGGCCTCCCCCGGAGGGGAGTGCGCCCCCATCGGAGGAATCGCGGCCGGGAAAGTTGCCTTCGCCGAAGAGATCACCCCCGCCGGGGAAACGCTCCCGGCCAAAGGAATGGTCCCCGCCGGGGAAACCGACCCAACCGGCGGAACCGTTCCCGCCGGGGGGAGCGTCCCTGTCGACGGGATTGCTCCGGCCTTCAGCAGCGCGAGCTCCCGCTCCAATTTATCAATTCTCGCGAGCATCGCCTCGGGCGACGCGGAGAGCGCGGGGCTGCACAGCCTCACCATCGCGAGCTCAAGCTCGAGCCGCTTCGACGCGGTCTTGCCCATCCGCGCGGCCGTCTCCTGTAAAACGGAGATCGCGTAGAAGATCGTCTGCGGCGTCAGGCGCCCCGCCTGCGCGATCAGGCGCTCCCGCTCGCCGGACGAGACTTTGAGCACCGCCGAGTCCTCCGGCACGGCCGCCGCGACCATCAGGTTGCGAAAGTGGCCGATCAGCTCGTCGCAGAGCCGGGAGGCGTCCGCGGAGCCGGCGTAGATCTCCTCGAGCGAGCGCAGCAGGCCGGGCACGTCCCGCCCGGCGATCTTCTCCGCCAGACCAAACAGATGCTCCCGCCCGGAGAGCCCGGCGCAGGTTGTGACCGTCTCGACCGTGACGCGCTCGCCGGCCGCCCGGCAGACGTCGAGGAGCGAGAGCGCGTCGCGCATGCCGCCGTCGGCGAGCTTGCCGATTAAGAGCGCCGCCTCGCCGTCGATCTCCATGCCCTCCTCGCCGCAGACGTAGCCGACGCGCTCGGCGATGGTCTGCGGGGTGAGGCGCTTAAAATCGAAGCGCAGGCACCGAGAGACGATGGTCGCCGGCAGCTTGTGCGGCTCGGTGGTCGCCAAAATGAAGATGACGTGCTCCGGGGGCTCCTCCAAGATTTTTAACAGCGCGTTCGCGGCCTCGCGCGTCAGCATGTGGGCCTCGTCGAGGATATAGACGCGGTACTTCGCCAAAACCGGCGTGAAGCCCGCCTCGTCGCGCAGGCTGCGGACGTCGTCGATGTTGCGGTTCGTCGCGGCGTCGATCTCCTCGACGTCGAGGACCGAGCCCTCGTCGATGCCGCGGCAGATCGGGCAGACGCCGCAGGGCTCTCCGCCCCGCATCTCGGGGCAGTTGACGGCCTTCGCGAGGATCTTCGCGCAGGTGGTCTTGCCGGTGCCGCGGCTGCCGGTAAACAGGTAGGCGTGGGCGAACGTGCCTTCCGCGACCTCTCGCGCAAGGATCGAGGTGATATGCTCCTGCCCGGCCACGTCGCCGAATCTGCGCGGGCGGTATTTGCGATATAACGCCTGATACATGCCGGGCCTCCTTTCCGCCATAAAAAGGACGCAGACCTGCGCTTTGTCATGCGGTACACAGATGAATCTGCGGCACCCAAATCCACCGTTTAATGCTGCTCGGTTCCCCGCCTGACATGGTTCACGGTAATTTGTCGCACAGGACCCGTATGCCGCATGACAAAACGCATATCCGCGCCGTCTTATTGTGTCTTCCCCGCCTCTCCGGCGTCCCCGGGGCCGTTTTTACTCGGCGGCGGGTTCTCCGGCGGTCTCCTCCGCGGCAGGGGTTTCCCCCGCGGGGGTCTCTTCCTTCCATCCGGCGGGCTCGTCCGCTTCGGGCGGGATCTCCTCCTCCGGAAAATCGTCGTAGAGATCATCGTTCTCACAGCAGCAGCGGCCGCATTTCTTGGAGAAGAAATACGCTGCGGCGGCACCCGCGAGGATCAGAGAGACGATTCCAACAATAATACCGACCGTTTTCATAATATTGCCACCTTTCCAGTTTCCGCGTGTGTTCCTCAGCTGCTCACCGAGCAGATTTTTTTTGTTCCAATACCAGTCGTAGGTATCGACGCACGCCCTCATCAGTTCGACCATCGCCGTAAGTTTCATCCGCCGGTCCCTCCATCAAATCCCGCTCAACGACATGGTTATCATAGCATATTTCCCGCCGCAGGACAAGTATCTCGCGCCGAATTTGCGCCCCGCCGAAAATTCCCGCAAAAGCCGGTCATTTTTCGCCGAGCGCGCGGATCCGGTCGGCGATCTCTTTGAAAAGCGGAGCGGCGTCGGTCGTGCCCGATTCCGCGTCCTCCGCAAGGACGACGACGGCGTATCTCGGCTCCTCCGCCGGGAAATAGCCGATGAACCACGCCTCGATGATCTCCTCTCCGTCTTCGTTATATTGCCCGGTCTGCGCCGAGGCGGTCTTGCCCCCCGCGCCGCCCTCCTTCGGCATGGCTGCGGAGATGGCCTCCTCCGAAAGGACCCCTTTCGTCATCTCCCGCAGCAGCGCGGCGGTGCTTTCGCTCATCACCGGGTTCGGCTCGTAGGAGGGCGTCTCGGCGTAGGTCCCGTCCGCGCCGTAAATCCCCTTGATGAGCCGCGGCGTGACGGCTTTGCCGCCGTTCGCGACGGCCGAGATCAGCCCCGCGAGCTGCACCGGCGTGGCGGTCAGCTTTCCCTGCCCGAAGGCGAAGCTCGAGAGCTCCGCGGGGTTTTGAAGCTCCTCCTCCGACGGCAGCGTCCCGGTCCCCGCCGAAAGCCCGTCCCAGAAATCGCTCGGCGAGCCGAAGCCGAGGTTTTGCGCCGTCTCGAGGATCTTCTTCCCGCCGACCTCCCGCGCGAGGGTGATAAAATAAGGGTTACAGGAATATTTCATCGCGGTCGACATATCGAGCTCGCCGTGGCCGGTGGCCCAGTGACAGTGGAAGATCTGACCGTTCACGTCGATCTCGCCGGAGCAGTAGACCCTGTAATCCGGGGAGATCCCGCTTTCGAGCGCCGCGGCCGCGACCGCCAGCTTGAAGGTCGAGCCGACCGCGTAGGCGGAAAACGTCCGGTTGAGAAACGGGGAATTTTCGTCGTTCAGCGAGGCGGCCGGGTCCCTCGGGTCGAACGCCGGCACCGAGGCCGCGGCCAAAAGGTCCCCGTTTTGCACATCCATGACCACCGCGGCGCCTTTTTTGAGGCGCCGTTTGAGCACCGCCTCCGCGGCCCGCTGGATCTCCGCGTCGATCGTGAGCACAACGGCCGCGTCCTTGCCGCCGTCTTCGTGCTCGGCGTCGATCATGGGCGTGCCGATCAGGTTGCCGTAGGCGTCGGCGCTGTAAGTGACGGAGACGGACGGCCCCGCGCCGGAAAGAAGGCTCTCTAAGGCTTTTTCGACCCCGTAGACGCCGCCGTTTCCGTCCAGATAGCCGACCAGATGGACGGCCGTCTGCCCCTCCGAATAGCGCACCGGCCGCTTAAAAAAATAGACGCCGTCGGTCGGCGGCAGATTCGCCGCCGTAAGGAACGGCAGGCGGCCGCGCATCGCCTCGAGCAGGCTGTCCCCGGAGAGCAGCGTCTCCAAAACGGCCGGGTCCGCCTCCCCCGGGAACACGACCGCCGCCGCCGTGCTCTCTCTGCCGGCCAGCGGCTCGAGGTTCCGGTCGTAGATGAGGCCCCGCGAGGAGGAAAACACCACGGTTTTTGTGCTTTGATAGACGGCCGCGTCGGAGAGGGCGCTGTCGGAGGCGAGCGCAGCGGCCCTCGCGACCAGCAGGGCGAATGCCGCGAGAAGGCCCAGATAGGCGCCGAGCATCCGGCCCGCCACGGTCATCGCCTCCCAAAATTTATGATCGGAATTCTCCGGTCTTATCTTTCCCCGGAAACAGATTTCTAAACGATTTCTTGCCGGGAGGCGGAAACGGGCTTGACTTTGAAGTTTCGAGTTGTTATAATTACATTCGCTTGATTCATGCGGCAGTGCTGGAACTGGCAGACAGGCACGTTTGAGGGGCGTGTGTCAACCGACGTACGGGTTCAAGTCCCGTTTGCCGCACCAAAATAGAGGGCTCACAGATGGTTTAACTAAGCCGTTCGTGAGCCTTTTGTTTTGCCATGAAAACGCTTTTGCCGTCCATTATGCAAAAAACACATAAAAAGACCGCCGGAGCTGGCTTCATAAAGAGGCCTCCCGGCGGTTTTTTATGCGTGAGCTCTTCCCTTGCGCAGCTCCAGGACGTTGGCCACGGCTTCACTGGCGGCTGCCTGCTGCGCTGCAAAGCTGTGCGCGTAGATGTTCAATGTCGTACTGGTCTGGCTGTGGCCGAGTACCGCCGAGACTGTGCGTATGTCGGTGCCCGCCTTTGCCGTGTGCAGGCTCGTCCGGTTCACTGTTATCGTAGATTTATCAAAGTCGATACCCTGCCATTCAAGGCCGTAGAGTTCACCACGTCGGAAGCCTGTATAGATCGCAAGAGTAAAGAATAGCCTCCAATTGAATGGTTCCTTCTCCAACAGCTCAAGGAACTGCTGAGCTTCCTCCAAAGTGTAGCAGTCCCGCTCCACCGGCTTCGCCGCAGGAAGAACCACTCCCCGCGCCGGGTTATCTCTGACCACGCCCTGAGACACCGCATACCTGAATACTCCTGAGATGAAGCTCAGGTAATGCTTCAGGCTCTTCACCGATAACGACTGCGGAGCGGAATCACCGTCCTTTGTCCGCACCTGTTTTATTCCGGGCTCTGTAAGGTTCATTATAAATTTCTGCACCGTGCGTGTCGTTATTTTGTCCATACTCAGATGCCCTATGGCAGCGTATACCCGCTCCCTGAGCTGCTGGCAGCGTTCCAGTGTCCGGATCTTGTAGCGCTTCTCTGCGTACTCTTTAAACCACACCTCTGCGAATTCTTCAAATGTAACGCGGCCTTCGTAGTAGCCGGCGCTACACTTCTCGTCAAAGCGAAACTTCTGCCGCTCGAGCTCCTTCTCGATCTGCTTTTGAGTCATACCCGGAGCGGGTTTCCAAGTCATGTATTGCCGCAGCCGCCGTCCGTTTCTGTCGTAGCCGCAGGACGCCTCTATAATATAGCTACCGCCGCGCCTCTTCGCCGTTGCCATCTGCTGACCCTCCTTCTTTGCCTTTGGCAGCATCCATTTTCTTTTTAAGATTTGTAAGGGCCTCCTGTACCCAAGAAAGAATCATGCTTTTGACGTATTCAGTATCCATTCCCCACGACATGTCTAAATCTTCAATTATAAAATTAACGGTCTTTTTTTCACGGTCAAGCTCATCTTCCAGGGCTTGAAACTCAGCTCCGATCTCCTCCTTAGAAGCGTTTGTATTCGAAAGATGTTTGAAAAGATCATGCTCCATTTGTTCGCGTTCTCCTCTTGGAAGCGTTCGACTGATCTTTCCGTGCAGATATAGCCCGATTTTGCTTAGCACATCCATACCTTCATCAGACTCCAACAGGCTGTTCAGAGTTTTTTGTCCGAATTTTGTCTGAGCGAATTCATCGAACGTTATTGTTGTTGGATTCACCTCTCCGTCTGAAAAACTTTTCCACTTTATTAAAGTTTCGGCGGCGGCGGGCGAGAGCCCTGTTGCCTCTGAAATGTCGGCGGTCTCCTTGCGGAAAGTGTCGCACCGTCCGAGTAGGTAATCAAGATCACAGTCAAGCAGCTCGCAGAGCCTTACCATCGTTTCCACCGGCGGTATACGGTCGCCCTTCTCCCACGCTAAAACAGATCCGCGAGTAATTGAGATCTCCTCTGCCAGCTTTTCCTGTGAGAATCTATTCGACCGCTTTCCCCTTTTTATGGGGCCGGCGGGCTCTTTATTCTTCCTCTCGAATTCTTTCATGCGGTCTTCGCGGATCTTTTTGAGCCTATCACCGAAAGCATCGACGTTATATCCATTAAACATATATACTTGATTTTCGCTCCTCTCAGTCACAATTTGGTATCTTCTATAAGACATAATAGAATGATACAGTTGATAATGCAAGAGAAGAATACATGCTGGAGGTGACATTATGGCTGATATGGAAAATAGCTCTTGGTGGGAAGCAGAAAGAGCGTACAAAAAAGCCTGGCGTGAAAAAAACAGGGATAAGGTTCGAGCATATTCCCGTGCTTGGGCAAGAAAAAACCCTGAAAAGATCAGAAAAAAACGGATCCGTTATTGGAGGCAGCGGGCAATGAAAGGAGACGTATGAGCATGACACGCATGCGTTTCCCCTCCGAAGCTCTGGAGGAGCTGAAAAAGATTGACCCGGATACACCGGTCACGCTAAATTTTATCAGAACGCTTGCCCGTTCCGGGAAGATTCCCTTTGTCCCGATAGGAAACCGGCGGCTGCTCAATTTTGACGCCCTACTGGAATACCTGCAGAGCCCGCCGGCCGCGCGGGAGCCGGAGGAATACGGCCAGATCCGGCGGATCCGCTGAAGGAGGCCGGTTTGAATGGCTGAAAGAAGAATGTTCGCCAAGACCATCATCAAAAGCGACGCTTTCGTGGACATGCCGGTCGCCTCACGCCTGTTGTATTTTTACCTCATGGCGGAGGCCGACGACGACGGGTTTGTGAACAACCCGAAGGCAGTTATGCGTTATACCGGCTGTTCTTCCGACGACATGAATGTTCTGATGCTGAAAAAGTTTGTCATCGTCTTTCCGGACGGCGTTCTCGTGATAAAGCACTGGCGCGTCCACAACTACATCCGCGCGGACCGTTATCACGAAACCAAATACGCCGAGCACATATCCAAGCTGGAAACCGATGAGAACAACGCATATCGCCTGCCGGAGACCGATGAGAAAGACGCCCAGTTTGGTATACCAAGTGACATACCAGTGGTATACCAAATGGATACAGAGGTTAGGTTAGGTAAGGATAGTATAGTAGAGGATATTTGTGTGCCTTCCGGCACAAAAAATCAGCGATTTTCACCCCCGACTATCGAGAATATTCAAGCATACATTTCCGAAAAATCATTGAATGTGGATGCCGAGCAGTTCTCGAATTTCTATGAAAGTAAAGGATGGATGGTCGGGCGTAATCATATGAAGAACTGGCGAGCCGCTTGCAACGCCTGGAACGCGAGAAACAACCCAAAGGCAAGCGTGGGCAAAGCGCCATCTTTTGACCCTGCCGAGATTGGGAGGCGAGCGAGAGAGAATGATCCGGTTTTATGAAAGGAGGAACCAAAGCTGAGGACGGCGGAGTGGGGAAGGCCGCGCTGTGGTGCAACATAGCCGCTGCTGAGGGCGGCGGAAGTTTCTTGCAGGATGATCCTCCCGACTTCGCCAGAAAGCCCGCTAAGGGCCTTCCTGTCCGCTGAGGACAGCGTTAGAAATAAGCTGGTTGAAAAGCTGCTAAAAGCCAGTGCGGACCCGAGGAATATGATCCACCCCGTGAGGTTGTGAAAAGAACGCACAGAAAGCGGTATTTGCCGGCGGAGACCATATTCCCCCCTATAAAACTATAGCGGTATGTGTAGAGACAACCGACCGCCGTCCATTCAAAAAATACGCATATGCGCGCGCGTGGCACTGTCGGCAATGGCGCTCTCAATTCGACTTGTCTCGGCAAAAAATACGCAGGTCGCGCGCGTGGCACCCTCCGGAAACTCCGTCCGCGTGTCCGCCACCGGCTCGATAGGATCGGACATCAAGACGTCCCGGCGTTTATGGGGCAAACACCTTGTCTTGCAGGCTTTTGTGATATGCTAAATTTTGACGAGTCGGGGCTAAACCTTAGTCACAATTATATTTTTCGTTGGGGAATATTCCAGGGTATTCAAATCGGCAAAGAGCCTTGATTTATCTGTGGGTTTGAATGCTTACAAATACGCTCTATCTTTTTCAGCTCGGTTAGTATTATACTATTGTCGGAAGCGCCTGATTGGGCTATTTCACGCAAATCTCTGCCAGGTAAGTTTCAAGGAGACATAAAAGGGTGATGTAATGATAGAGTTCGCAATCGTTGCCGTAATCGTACTTGTTGTTATACTTGTCATATACAGCAAGTCGAATTTTCCTGGTCAGCCACGGCCGCCTTGGATATCCGAGGCTCCCGAAAAGCGGGCCGGTAGAATCGGAGAACAGCGAGCGGCAAAAATTATCAGCTCGATTCTTCGGGAAGATGATCGTCTGTTTACCAACATTCAAGTTTCCTTTGAGAACAAAACGGCGGAACTCGATAATGTGATTGTTAACAAATACGGCGTTTTTATTATCGAGGTTAAGAACTATAACGGTTGGCTAATAGGCAGCGAAGACGACTATGAATGGACAAAGTATCATGTTACCGATGCTGGAAACACCTATTCCAAGACGGTAAAGAACCCCATCAGGCAGGTGAAACGGCAGGTACATATCCTTGCCAAATATTTGGATTATTATGGCACTAAGGTATGGGTTGAAGGATATGCCATCCTCCTTCATGGCAACAGTCCGATAAACAGCAAATATGTTCTGTCAAGTGTTTCAGAGATAGACCGGGCGATCCACACGTTCGGAAGAGATAGACTGACTAAAAGGAATATAGAAGAAATATCAAAACTTCTTTTATAGCAAATAGCAGCGAGGTGATTATTAAGCATCCTATTTTCTCGGATTTGTTCATCACAGCCCACTGATGGAGCCTGTGGATATCTTCATCGATATTGCAGAATGCATAGTTGAATGGCAACAACATAGGGCGCTGGTTTGTAGAACAGCATATGGAATAATCAAATAGAAATTAATAAAAGCGGGTCCACCTACAACGATGATGTTGCAAGCGGGTCCGCTTTTTGATGCTCATGCTATTTTTAGCCATCATTGGGCAAAGTGAATGTTTATTACTATTACCATAATGGCAGGCCTCTCACCTGTTCAATAACGCAAGATTGAACAGTGCGACAATAATAGTACAGTATCTATGTAAGACTTTTACAATATTTTGTGAGTACGTCTTTTTTGTTATATAATGTAAAAATAGTAGTTTTATAAGGTAACTTGTGCAATATGTGGGGATGCGGATTTTTTTCTTGCTTTTATAAACCACCGGGCATGAGCGATAGGGGTACATGAGGTGAATGATAATATAAAAGTTATACTCAACAAGGTTGGTGAAGTGGAGTGATACAGCTAAAAGGATACGTTTATCGACGCTAAATGGGTTGCGATGATCGACCCGCAGAATGGCCAAGAGAAAAAGGCCTTTGTAGGTATGAAAGTGGTACAACAATGAATCCCGGACTTGACTTATTTTTTTTAAATGATATATTGTATGTAAGTTCTTACACCATACCAAGAACTATACAGGTTTCTACAATAAGGTAGTAAACCGAAAAGCTCTGACGGCTCGTCATTTGATGAGCCGTCATCTTTTTGTTTAAATGCGACTATTTTGTCGCAACGGAACGGATTCGCTTGCAATTTATTTGTGAAATGTTATTTTATAAATGAGAACTTCTGGGAGGCGGCAATAGTGAGATATGGAATAGGGCTTGATATCGGTATTACTTCCATCGGATGGGTAACGACGGCGCTGGATGAAAATGAAGCCCCTTACAAGATAGATAAGCTTGGGTGCAGAATTTTTGATCTTGCAGAAAATCCTAAAGACGGTTCATCTCTTGCAAAACCAAGGAGAGACGCAAGAAGTGCCCGGAGAAGGCTCAGACGACATCGCCATAGGCTTGAACGGATCCGCAAGTTAATAATGGAATTCGGATTATTATCCAAAGAGAGGCTTTTTTGTCTATTTGATCAACCCGTTTCCGACATCTATGCTGTTCGCAGTGAAGCACTGGATCGCGTTCTGAGCGATGAAGAATTTGCGAGGATACTGATTCATATTGCACAGCGCAGAGGATTTAGGTCGAACAAAAAATCAGATGCAAGCGAGAAGGAAGCCGGTAAACTTTTGACGGCAATTTCTGCAAATGAAGCGCTGATGGCCGAAAAGGGTTATCGTACCGTTGGAGAAATGCTGTATAAAGACGCCCTATTTACGGTATGTAAACGGAATAAAGGGGAAAGCTACCTGAACACCGCAAGCAGGAGCATGATTGAAGAAGAAGTCGAAACAATTTTTCAAAAACAGGCCCAATTCGGACAAAGCCATGCTACGGAAGAATTACGAGACTGCTATTTAAATATTTTGCTTTCACAGCGTTCTTTTGAAGATGGACCTGCAGCTCCTAGCCCATACGCCGGTAATCAGATCGAAAAAATGATCGGACACTGCGTTTTTGAGCCGAGTGAATTTAGAGCGGCAAAAGCCGAATATAATACGCAATATGCTATTTTGTTGGAAAATGTCAATCATCTCCGTATCGGTACTCACGGTGCAACCAGAGGGCTTACCGAATCGGAAAGGTCTATTGTTATTCAATCGGCTTTTTCTTCTGCCTCTTTATCTTATTATAAATTGAGAAAAGCACTGGGGCTTTCCGAAGACGAATTTTTTACCGCTCTTTCCTACGGGGAAAAACCTGCTGAGGAAGTCGAAAAAAAAGCTAAATTTGAATAAAACTTTGCCTTTGAAACCTCAGAGCTGCACCGTCTGTTCATTGTTTCGATATATTCCTCAACCGCTTTTGAAATAAATTCTTTTTGTTCCCTATGCTTAACGCCAAATATATAGTGAAATGCTGATGTAGTGTTGCCCTCCTTTGCATCATTAAGGGCTACTTGTTCAACCTTTATTAAATTATCGGTCAATGCCTTTGCCTTATCTAAAAGTTGAATTTCATTGTCGGGT
>CAZAAR010000046.1:0-13970 GCA_964483415.1 uncultured Oscillospiraceae bacterium | reverse complement strand
GGCCGGAGGACATCGAGACCGAGGGCCTCGAGGGCATCACGGCAGAGACCGTGGAAGGGCTTTTGGACGTCGACCCCGCGCTCTGGAAAGAGGAGGCCGCGGGCATCCGCGAATTCTACAAAAAATTCGGCGACAGGCTCCCCAAGGCGCTGGAAAAAGAACTTTGCGCGCTTGAGAAAAACCTCGGCATGGAGTAACGATCTGTTTCCGCGGCCCCGTTTGGCCGGGGCGAAGAATATGATGAAAGCCGGCGCGGCGAATGCCGCGCCGGCTTTTTGCCGCGCAAGGGATGGGGCTCGCGTGTGAAAATCCGGCGGCGTCAAGAGTCCTGCGCAAATTCAGGTTGCGGCGCTCCCGCATCGACAGCAGCTCCGAAAGAAAAGGCGCCGTATGGTATTCATCCGGATTCCAGTCAACGGCGGCGCTTGTCATCTCCTTCGGAAAATCAGGCGCGTATCCGGCGCTCTCAGCGAACAGCCTTCAGCAGGCGATATTTCCGCTTTTAATTTCATTTTTCGTATAACATAACCGATAAAATGCAAGATTCCTTTGGGTTTCCCCCCGCCGGGGCACAGACGGAAAACAGGGTGCTCATTCTCTTTTTTTGTCGCGAACATGGATAAAAAAGACCGCAAATACGGATAAAGAAGAATCTGCTTGCCAACGCCGACAAAAGCGGGTATAATTAGTTGCAACAAAACAAAATATGGCACGACGCTCCGTCCGCCCTCAGACGCGGAACATGGAAAGGGAGAAAAACCCACGAGTCGGTCACTGTGCGGCAGCCGCTTCAGGCTGCCCAGTCAGATACATGGGAGCGTCGCCGCGATTCCGCCAGGACCGGAACGCGCCTCGCAAGGGTTACCCGGTCTTACGGCCGGGTTTTTTCATACCCGGAGATCGGAGAGACATGAGGGGAACGCTTTACGGCATCGGCGTCGGCCCGGGAGATCCTGAACTAATTACGCTCAAAGCGGCGCGGCTTCTGCGGGAGGCCGACGTCCTCGCGGTCCCGGCCAAGCCGAAAAGTGAATCGGCGGCGTACCGGATCGCGGAGAGGGCCTTGCCGGAGATCGCCGAAAAGTCCATTTTAGAATTTGACTGGCCCATGACGAAGGACCGGGCGGCGCTCGCGGCGTTTTACCGCGGGGCGGCGGACCGGATCGGGGCTTTTTTGGAGCAGGGAAAGGACGTCGCCTTCCTGACGCTCGGGGACCCGGCCGTCTACGCGACCTACCTCTATCTGCACCGGCTTACGGAGGCGGACGGTTACGCCGCAAAGATCGTGAGCGGTGTGCCCTCCTTTTGCGCGGCGGCCGCGCGGCTCGGCATCGGGCTCGCGGAAAACGGCGAGGAGCTGCACGTCTTCCCGGCCTCCTACCCCGACGAAGCCCTGTTTGGACTGCCGGGGACCAAGGTGCTGATGAAGCCGGCCTCGGCCCTGCCGGCGCTCAAGCGGCGGCTTCTGGGGGACGGGAACCACGAGATTTTCGCGGCGGTCAACTGCGGCATGGAGGG
Source organism: uncultured Oscillospiraceae bacterium (assembly GCA_964483415.1). Taxonomy (GTDB): domain Bacteria; phylum Bacillota; class Clostridia; order Oscillospirales; family Ruminococcaceae; genus UMGS1668. The sequence goes on along the minus strand of CAZAAR010000046.1, from coordinate 12,452 downwards.
CGAGACGCTCTGCCGGAGCGCGGAGAACATCCCGGACGACGCGGGCTATTTCACGTTAATTATTATGAAAGAAAAACGCGGAGAGGCGGGGAAGGCGTAGGCGTGCTGGAAAAGTATGTAGAGGTCGGGCGGCGCAGGCTGCGCTGCGGATATACGACGGGCACCTGCGCCGCCGCCGCGGCCAGAGCCGCCGCCGAGTTTTTGCTCTCGGGGCGTTGGCCGGAGACGGTCGTGATCGACACGCCGGCCGGGATCTCCGTGACCGTGGAGATCGAGGAGACCGGCGCGGCGGGAGACGCCGCGCGGTGCGGGGTGCGCAAGGACGGCGGGGACGACATCGACGCCACCGACGGCATGATGATTTTCTGCGAGGCCGCCCCGCGAAAGGAGCCGGGAACGCTCATTCTGGGCGGGGAGGGCGTCGGCCGCGTGACGAAGCCGGGGCTTGACCAGCCCCCGGGCGAGGCGGCGATCAACAGTACGCCGCGCCGGATGATCGCGGAGCAGATGCGGCTCGCCGCGGGCCGCTATGGGTACGGCGGCGGCTTTTGCGTGACGGTGTCCGCGCCCGAGGGGGAAAAGCGCGCGGCGCGCACCTATAACCCGGTTCTGGGCATAGAGGGCGGCATCTCGATCCTCGGCACCGGCGGCATCGTGCGCCCGATGAGCGAGGAGGCGATCGTGGAGACGATCCGCGCGGAGATCCGCGTGAAAGCGGCCGAGGGGCTGCGGGAACTGATCCTCACGCCGGGCAACATCGGGGCGGACTATGCGCGCGGCATCCCGCTCGATATGGCGCACGCGGCGGAGTGCTCGAACCATCTCGGCGAGGCGATCGACTTCGCGGCGCTCGAGGGGTTCCGGTCCGTCCTCTTGGTCGGGCACGCCGGGAAGCTCGTCAAGGCGGCCTCCGGCGTCATGAACACGCATTCGAGGTACGCGGACTGCCGCATGGAGACGCTCTCGGCCCACGCGGCCCTGTGCGGCGCAAAACAGGAAGTGGTCGCCGGAATCATGGCGTGCGTCGCCGTGGACGAGGCGGTTGAAATTTTGGAAAAGGCCGGTCTGCGGGTGCCCGTGATGGCCTCCGTGATGGAGCGGATGGAGGAACACCTCAGACGCCGGGCCGGGCCGGACCTCGAAATCGGGGCAATCATGTTCACGGAGAAGCACGGCCTTCTCGGAAAAACAAAAGAAGCGGATGCCCTCCTGCGGCGGCATCCGGTCATAGAGGGGGAGACGGAATGATTCATTTTGTGGGGGCCGGTCCGGGCGCGGCCGATCTGATCACGCTGCGCGGGGAGCGGCTGTTGCGGGAGGCGGACGTCGTCGTCTACGCGGGCTCGCTTGTCAATCCGGCGCTGCTGGAGGTGTGCAAGGCGGGCTGCCGCATCTACGATTCCGCCTCCATGACACTGGAGGCGGTGCTCGGGGTGATGCGCGGGGCCGAGGCCGCCGGGGAGACCGCCGTGCGGCTGCACACCGGGGACCCCTGCGTCTACGGCGCGATCCGCGAGCAAATGGACGCGCTCGACGCGCTCGGCATCGCCTACGACGTGTGCCCCGGCGTCTCCTCGTTTTGCGGGGCGGCGGCGGCGCTCCGGGCGGAATACACGCTGCCCGGGGTCTCGCAGTCGGTCATTTTGACCCGCATGGAGGGCAGGACGCCGATGCCGGAGGGCGAAAAACTCCGGGATCTCGCGTCCCACGGCGCGACGATGGTGATCTTTCTCTCGGCCGGCATGCTCGAGACCGTCGCGGCCGACCTGACCGCCGGGGGCTACGCCCCGGAGACGCCCGCCGCGATCGTTTACAAGGCGACGTGGCCGGAGGAGCAAGTCTTCCGCTGCACGGTGGGGACGCTCGCCGGGACGGCCAAAGAAAACGGGATCACCCATACGGCGCTCATCACCGTGGGTGATTTCCTGCACGGGGCCTACGACCGCTCGAAGCTCTACGACCCGGCGTTTTCGCACGGATTCCGGAAGGCGGAAGCCGAATGACCGTTTCGCTCGCCGCCTTTACCGCGCGGGGGTATGCGCTCGCGGCCCGGATCGCCGCGGCCTTTCCGGGCGCGCGCGTCTGGGCGCCGGAGAAGATCGGGCGGGACGCGTTGCCCCTGCCGGATCTTTATAAATGGACAAAAGAGCGGTTCGCCGAGGGCGGCGCGCTCGTCTTTGTCGGCGCGGCCGGGATCGCGGTGCGGGCCGTCGCGCCCTTTGTGAAAGATAAATTGACCGACCCGGCCGTCGTCTCTGTGGACGAAAAGGGCCGGTTCGTGATCCCGCTTCTCTCCGGGCACGTGGGCGGCGCGAACGCGCTCGCCCTCCGGATCGCCGAAATAACCGGCGGCGAGGCGGCGGTCTCCACGGCGACCGATGTCAACGGCCTCTTCGCCGTGGACGTCTGGGCGGCGGAGCGGAGCCTCGCGATCTGCGGGCGGGAGGCGGCGAAGCAGCTCTCCGCGGCGCTGCTGCGGGGGGAGACGGTCGGTTTTTTCTCCGACTTCCCGGTGGAAGGACCCCTGCCCGGGGGCGTATTTAGGGTATCCGCCCCGGGCGGGAAAACGCCCGTACAGAATGCGTCGGACCCAAGGTTGGCGGAAACTTTCGCCGCGCGGGAATCCGAGGAAGAGACGTCCCGCCCGGCGCTCGGTTTTTGCGTCACGCTCGACGAGGCCGCCTCGCCGTTCGCGGAGACGCTCTGTCTGATTCCCAAGACCGTCACGGTCGGGGTGGGGTGCCACCGCGGCATCCGGGAGGACGAGATCCGGGCGGCCGTGCTCGGCGCGCTCGATGAGCATCACATTTCGCCGAAGGCGGTCTGCCGGATGGCGACCATCGACGTCAAGCGGGACGAGGCCGGGCTGCTCGCGTTTGCCGAGCGGATGGGCTGGCCGCTTTGCTTTTTTACTGCGGAAGAGCTCGCCACGGTGCCCGGTGAATTCGCCGCGTCCGACTTTGTGCGCGGCACGGTCGGCGTGGACAACGTCTGCGAGCGCGCGGCGGCGTTTTTCGGGGGCGAGCTGAAAATCAGAAAGAGGGCCGGAGGCGGCGTGACCGTCGCGGCCTCGGCGGTCCCTTATATCGTGCGGTTTGAGGAGGAAAAGATATGGCGGGAAAATTGACGGTTGTCGGAATCGGCGGCGGAGGCGGGCAGGATATGACCCTGCGGGCCGAGGAGGCGCTCAAGGCGTGCGACGTGATCGCCGGTTACGGCGGGTATGTGTCGCTTGTCCGCGGCGATTACCCGGGGAAAGAATTTCTCTCCACGGGCATGTGCGGCGAGGAGGAGCGCTGCCGTCTGTCGCTCGAAAGGGCGATCGATGGAAAAAACGTCGCGATGGTCTGCTCGGGCGACCCGGGCGTCTACGGGATGGCGGGGCTCTGCCTTGAGCTGGGCGCCGCGCTGCCGGAGCCGGTGGAGATCGAGATCGTGCCGGGCGTGACGGCCGCGTGCAGCGGGGCCGCGCTTCTGGGCGCGCCGCTCGGGCACGACTTTGCGGTGATCTCGCTTTCCGATCTGCTGACGCCTTGGGAAGTCATCGAAAAACGGCTGCGCATGGCGGCGGAGGGCGATTTCGCCGTCTGCCTCTATAACCCCGCGAGCCTCCACCGGGCGGACTATCTTTCCCGCGCCTGCGACATTCTGCTGGAGGCTAAATCCCCGGAGACGGTCTGCGGCATGGCAAGGCAGATCGGCCGGGAGGGGGAATCCATGCGGGTGCTGACGCTCCGGGAGCTGCGGGACGCGCCGGCCGACATGTACACCACGGCGTTTGTCGGAAACACCCGGACGAGAGAACTCGGGGGCCGCATGGTCACGCCGCGCGGATATCCGCTCCATGAATAGGCGGATTCTGCTCTTTGGCGGCACGGCCGACGCCCGGGAACTCGTCGCCGCGCTTCTTTTGCGCGGCTGGGCCGTGACCGAAAGCGTGGCCACGGACTACGGCGGCGAGCTGCTGGAGGGTCTGCCGGGGATCAAAATCCGCTCGGGCCGGATGGACCGGGCGGAAATGGCCGAATACATAAAAGAAAACAATTTCGCGGCGGTTATAGACGCCACACACCCGTACGCCGTCGAGGCGACGGAGAACATCCGCGCCGCCGCCGGGGAGACGGGAACCCCCCGCCTGCGCCTGCTGCGCCCGCAGGTCCCCGCCTGCGGCTGCGAGACCCGTTTCACGGAGGACGCCGCGGACGCCGCCCGGATCTTGGGCGAGCTTCCCGGCAACGCGCTCCTGACGACGGGCAGCAAGGAGCTTTCGGCGTTCACATCCGTTCCGGACTACCGGGAGCGGCTCTATGTCCGCATTTTGCCGCAGACGGAGTCGCTCGGGCGGGCGCTGGAGCTCGGCTTTTTGCCCGCCCATATTTTCTGCATGCAGGGGCCGTTCAGCGAGCGGCTGAACCTCGCGATGCTGCTGGAATATGAGATCCGCACGCTGGTGACCAAGGATACCGGGGCCGCGGGCGGCTTCGGCGGGAAGGCAAAGGCCGCGAAGGAGGCCGGCGCCCTGTTGCTTGTGATCCGCAGGCGGGAGGAGAGCGGACTGTCGCGGGAGGAGCTGCTTGACGCTTTGGAAAAATTGCCGCGGCGGTGAGCGAAACCCCGGCTTTTAAGAAAACCGGCGCGCCGCCGTTCGCGGGATAAAAATGAAATCAAAAAACGGCTTTCCGCAGGGGAGGCGGTTTTGCATATTGGAAGGGGGTCCGCCCATGAGCGGGAAACTGACCCTGATCGGGATCGGCATGGGAAATCCGGATACGCTGACGGTCGAGGCGAAGCGCGCCGTCGAGGAGGCGGAGGCGCTGATCGGCGCGGCGCGGCTGCTCGAGGCGTTCTCCGGGCTGCCCGCCGAGCGGATCCCGGCCGTCCGCGCGGAGGACGTGGCCGCGGCGGTCCGCGCCCATGAGGAAAAAAACACGGCCGTGCTCTATTCCGGGGACACGGGCTTTTACAGCGGGGCCGAGAGCCTGTTTCCGCTTTTGGGAGACAGGGAGTACGACGTTTTGCCGGGCCTGTCCTCGCTGCAATATCTCTGCGCGAAGGCGCGTACGGCGTGGCAGGACGCCTGCTGCGTCTCGGTACACGGGCGCGACGCGGACTGCGCGGGCGCGGCGCGGCGCCATGAAAAGACGTTTTTCCTGACCGGCGGCAGCCGGCGGGTGCAGGACGTCTGCCGGGAACTGACGGATCGCGGCATGGGGGAGCTCTCCGCCTATGCGGGCGAGCGGCTCTCCTATCCGGAGGAGCGCGTCGTGCATGGCACGGTCCGGGCGCTCTCCCGCATGGAATTTTCCGATCTCGCCGTGCTGCTTGTTCATAACGAAAAAACCGTCCGGGCGGACGTGCCGCTGCCCGGCCTCCCGGACGGGGCATTTCTGCGCGGGACGACGCCGATGACGAAGTCGGAGGTCCGGGCGGTCTGCCTCTCGAAGCTGCGCCTCACTCCGTCCTGCACCGTGTGGGACGTGGGCGCGGGCACGGGGTCCGTCTCCGTGGAATGCGCGCTCACCGCGATGGGCGGGCGGGTGTTCGCCGTCGAGCGGGACGCGGAGGCGCTCTCGCTTTTGGATCAAAACCGCGCGCGATTCGGCGCTTATAATATGGAGATCGTCGCGGGCAAGGCGCCGGGGGCGCTGGAGGCGCTGCCGCCGCCCGACCGGGTCTTTGTGGGCGGCTCCGGCGGCACGATGGAGGAGATCCTCCGGGCGGCGCTGCGAAAAAATCCGGCCGCGCGGGTCGTCGTGACGGCGGTCACGCTTGAGACGCTCGCGGAGACGGCGCGCTGCTTTGAGATTCTGAACCTCAAGGATACCGAAATCGTGGAGCTCGCGGTCTCAAAGGCGCGCCTCGCCGGGTCCTACCACCTGATGCAGGCCAACAACCCCGTCTACATCCTTTCCGGGGAGGGCGGCGCATGAGGGAAATTCCAAGGATTCTAATCACCGCGCAGGGCAGCGGCTGCGGCAAAACCACCGTGACCTGCGCGATTCTGGGCGCGCTGCTGCGGCGCGGGCTGCGTCCGGTCGCCTGCAAATGCGGGCCGGATTATATCGACCCGATGTTTCACCGGACGGTCACCGGCATCCCGGCGGCCAACCTCGACCTGTTTTTCACGGACGCGGAGACATTGTGTTTCCTGCTCGCGGAGAGCGCCGAAGGCCGCGCCCCGGCCGTGCTCGAGGGCGCGATGGGCTTCTATGACGGCATCGGCCCGTCGGGAGACGCCTCCGCCTATGAGGTGGCGCGGGCGACGAAGACCCCCGCGGTGCTGGTGATGAGCGGGGAGGGCTGCTCCCTTACCGCGGCCGCGGTCTGCGAGGGGATGGCCTCCTTCCGGCCGGACGCGGGCATCCGCGGTGTGATTTTTAACCACGTCGGCGAGGCGCAGTACCGCCGCCTGCGGGAGATGGTCGAAAAGGAAACCGGCCTCGCGGTATACGGCTATCTGCCAAAGATGCCGGAGGTTTCCTTCGAGAGCCGGCATCTCGGCCTCGTGACCGCCGAGGAGATTGAAAATATTAAAGAAAAGCTGTCCCTGCTCGCGGAACAGGCGGAGCGAACGATCCGGCTCGACGAGCTGCTGAGGCTTGCGGAATCGGCCCCGGCGCTCGAGATCCGGGAGCCGCGGCTGCCCGCCTTCGTGCCGGGGAAACCGAAGATCGCGGTGGCGCGGGACCAGGCCTTTTGCTTTTATTACGCGGAAAATCTGCGCCTGCTTCAGAAGCTCGGCGCGGAACTTATAGACTTTTCGCCGCTCGCCGATCCGGGCCTGCCGGAAGGCGTCTCCGGGCTCTATCTCGGCGGCGGGTACCCGGAACTCCACGCCAAAGCGCTCTCGGAGAACGCCGCCATGCTGGAAGCGGTGCGGGCGGCCGCCCGCTCCGGTATGCCGCTCCTTGCGGAGTGCGGCGGGTTCCTCTACCTGCACGACACGCTCGAGGACGCGGAGGGGCGCGCCTTTCCGATGGCGGGCGTCGTTCCGGGCCGGGCGTACCCGGCGGGGAAACTCCTGCGTTTCGGCTACGCGACGCTGATGGCACAGCGGGACGGCCTGCTCGGGCCGGCCGGGAGCTCCTGCCCGGCCCACGAGTTCCATTATTGGGAGAGCGGGGCGCCGGGGGCGGATTTCACGGCGCAAAAGCCGCGGTCGGCCGTAAACTGGCCCTGCGGTTACACGGACGCCCATCTCTACGCCGGGTTTCCGCACCTCTATCTCTATGGCAATCCGGCAGCGGCTGCGGCCTTCGTAAAAACCTGCGCGGAATGGGGGAAAAGAGGATGATGACGCACTTGTACGCCCTCGCGGCGGGCGATCTGTTTAATTCTCTTTGCGAAGATCCGGAAGCGGCGGCGGCCTTCGTAAAAACCTGCGCCGAATGGGGGAAAAGAGGATGACCATGCATCTATACGCCCTCGCGGCGGGCGATCTGTTTAATTCTCTTTGCGAAGATCCGGAAGCGGCGGCGGCCTTCGTAAAAACCTGCGCCGAATGGGGGAAAAAAGGATGATGACGCACCTGTACGCCCTCGCGGCGGGCTTTCTGCTCGACTTGCTGATCGGGGACCCGCTCTGGCTGCCCCACCCCGTCCGGGGCATCGGAAAGCTGATCGCGTGGACGGAGCGCTTTTTGCGGGGACGGTTCCCCGCGACAAAAAAAGGGGAGCTTTGGGCCGGCGCGCTGCTCGCGGCGGCGGTGCCGGCAATCTCCTGCGGCATCACATGGGCCGTCCTCGCGGGGGCGTATCTGCTGCACCCGTACGCGGGCCTCGCGCTCGAGACGGCGCTCTGCGCGGAACTTTTAGCGGCGCGGTCGCTGCGCGACGCCGGCATGGAGGTCTACCGCGCGCTGACGAAGGGGACACTCAACGAGGCGCGCCGGGCGGTCTCGGGGATCGTCGGGCGGGACGCGGACCGGCTGGACGCGGCGGGCGTGGCCCGGGCGGCGGTGGAGACCGTGGCGGAAAACGCCTCCGACGGCGAGATCGCGCCGCTGCTTTTTATGGCGCTCGGCGGCGCGCCGCTCGGGATGTTCTATAAGGCGGTAAACACCATGGATTCGATGGTGGGCTATAAAAATGAAAAGTACCTCTATTTTGGCCGCGCCGCCGCGAAGCTCGACGATCTGTGCAACTATCTCCCCGCCCGTATCGCGGGCGTATTGATGTGCCTTTCGGCCCCGCTCGCGGGCCTTTCTGGGAGCGGCGCGTGGCGTATCTTCCTGCGAGACAGAAAAAAGCACGCCTCCCCGAATTCGGCGCAGACCGAGGCGGCCTGCGCCGGCGCGCTCGGGCTGCGGCTCAACGGGCCGAATTACTATGGCGGCGTGCTGGTGGAAAAGCCCTACCTCGGGGATGATACGCGGCCGGTCGAGGCGGAGGACATCCGCCGGGCGAACCGCCTGATGCTCGCGACCTCGGCGGTCAGTTGGGTTATATTTGTTTTACTCCCGCTGGTTTTCCTTTGGAAAACCGCGTGAGCATGAACCTGTGAAATATGGGAATGTGTGAGCGCGGGAGCGCGCGGGTAAGAAATGACCCCGCCCTCGCGGAAGCCGGGCGGCGTACCGTATTCCCGCTTAAATGACGAAAATGGCCGGCGCGTTTTCAGGCGCGCCGGAGAGGAGGGATTCCATGGCGAAGACCATCATGGTGCAGGGCACCACCTCAAACGCGGGCAAGAGCTTTCTCTGCGCCGCGCTGTGCCGGATCTTCCGGCAGGACGGATACGCCGTCGCGCCGTTCAAGTCCCAGAACATGGCGCTCAACTCCTATATCACAAGCGAGGGCCTGGAGATGGGCCGGGCGCAGGTCATGCAGGCCGAGGCCGCCGGCATCGAGCCCTCGGTGAGGATGAACCCGATCCTGCTCAAGCCGACCGGGGATGCCCGCTCGCAGGTGATCGTGAACGGCCGCGTCCGCGGGGATTTCACCGCGCGGGCGTACTTCGCGATGAAGCAGTCCCTGATCCCGGAGATCAAAAACGCGTTCGAGTCCCTCGCCGCCGGGCACGACATCGTGGTCATCGAGGGCGCGGGCAGCCCCGCGGAGATCAACCTCAAGCGGGACGATGTCGTCAACATGGGCATGGCCGCGATGGCAAACGCCCCGGTGCTGCTCTGCGGCAACATCGACCCGGGCGGCGTGTTCGCCTCGCTCTACGGCACGGTCAAGCTGCTCGACGAAGCCGACCAACAGCGCGTCCGCGGCCTTATCATCAACAAATTCCGCGGCGACGCGACGATTTTGGAGCCGGGGCTCCGGACGCTGGAGGAGCTCGTCGGCCGGCCGGTCGTCGGCGTGGTGCCCTATCTGCCGGTCGATCTCGACGACGAGGACTCCCTCTCGGAGCGGCTTTGCCAAAAGGCGGGCTCGGGCGCGGTCGACGTCGCGGTGATCCGCCTGCCGCATATCAGCAACTTTACGGATTTTAACCCCTTGCAGCGGATGGCGGAGGTTTCTTTACGCTATGTCGAGACGGCCGGGCAGCTCGGACGCCCCGATCTCGTGATCCTGCCGGGGACCAAAAACACGATGGGCGACCTCGAATGGCTGCGCGCGGCTGGGCTGGAAGCGCCGATCCGGCGCCATGCGGAATCCGGCGGCGCGGTCGCGGGCGTCTGCGGCGGGTATCAGATGCTGGGGAGGCGGCTCTCCGACCCGCTGGGCGTGGAGGCCGGCGGCGAGGCCGAGGGGCTTGGCCTGCTGCCCTGCGACACGGTGTTCGCCTCCGGAAAGACCCGCACGCAGACGGCGGGAACGGTCCTGCGCGCGGAGGGCGTCTTCTCAGCCCTCGAGGGCGCGTCTTTCACCGGCTACGAGATCCATATGGGCAAAACGTCCTATGAGCATCCCGCTTTCGCGCTGCTCGCCGGGGAGCGTCCGGACGGGATTTCCTGCGGCAATGTCTTTGGCACCTACGTCCACGGCCTGTTCGATAAAGCGGAATTCGCCTCGCGGTTTGTGGGCTGCCTGCTTGCCGCGAAGGGGCTCCCGCCGGCGGATCCGGCGGAGGATTGGGACGAATACAAGGAAAAACAGTACGATCTGCTCGCCGCCGGCGTCCGGGCGGCGCTCGATATGAAAAAAATTTATGAGATATTGGAGAAGACCGATGAACTACCAGTTTGAGCCCATGACCCCGATGGAGATCGAGCGGCGGAGCATGGCGACGATCAAAGAGGAGCTTTGCGGGCGCGCCTTTCCGCCGGAGGCCGAGCCGATCGTCTTACGCGTCATCCATACGACGGCCGATTTTGACTACGCGGAGAACCTTGTTTTCTCCGAGGGCGCCGTGGAGGCCGGCGTTGCGGCGCTGCGGGGCGGCGCTTCGATCGTCACGGACACGCGTATGGCGCAGTCCGGCATCAACGGCCGGGTGCTCGGCTCCTTCGGCGGGCAGGTCTATAATTTTGTCGCCGACGCCGAAGTCTCGGCCGAGGCGAAGCGCCGCTCCTGTACGCGCTCAATCGTGGCGGCGGAGCGGGCGGCTTCTTTAGGGATTCCGCTCGTCTGGGCCGTTGGGAACGCGCCCACCTCCCTGATCCGCCTTTGCGAGCTGCTCGAGGAGGGGAGCGTCCCCGCGCCCCTTTTGGTGATCGGCGTGCCGGTCGGCTTTGTGCATGTGGTGGAGGCGAAGGAGCAGCTCATCGAGACGCTCTCGGCGCGCGCCATCCCCTATATTGTCGCGCGCGGGCGCAAGGGCGGCAGCAACGTGGCCGCGGCCATCTGCAACGCGCTGCTGTATCAGGCCTCGGCGGACCGCCGCGAATAAGTTTTATGTCCGTTTTTGCGGAAAGGGCGTCCGGAGGGCCGGAAAGGTTGACAGGGGGACGGGAGAGAGATACAATAACGTCGACAATTGAATACCGACCGTTACACGCATATGGGCCTCCGCCTTGCGGGGCCAAGAAAGAAGTTGGGTTAAATTCCCACACAATACCGTTGCTGTAATCGGATGGTGCCGTTTCATATCCACTGAAGAAAACTTTGGGAAGGGAAGCGGCACGGGAATCCGGAGTCAGAAGACTTGCCCATATGTTTGCGTTATGATTCCGCGGGATTTCGGATAATATCGTGCGTAGACGACGGTTCCCAAGCCCTCCGGCACTGTGTCTCGAGCAGGGAACCATAGAAAAAAGCAGGATTCCCCCGGCATAGCGCCGGGGGATTTTTTTGCGAATCGGGTCCGCCGCGGGCGAAATAACCCTGCGGTCGGCGGATGTTTGCCACAATAGCGATAGGAGGAACAAAAGAAAATGAAGAAAATAATTGCCCTGCTGCTCGCACTGATGATGGTGCTCTCTCTCGGCGCCTGCGCCGGGACGGGGACGGAGGGCCCGTCCGAATCGGAGCCGTCTTCCGAAGCGGAGACGCCGCCAACCGAGGCGAAAAAGGTGATTTTGATGGTGAGCTTCGGCACGAGCTACAACGAGAGCCGCGCCCTGACGATCGAAGCGATCGAAGCCGCGGCCGCAGAGGCGTATCCCGATTGGGAGATCCGCCGCGCCTTCACCTCGCAGATCATCATCGACAAGCTCGCCACGCGCGATAACCTGCAAATCGACAACGTCACCGAGGCGATGGATAAGCTTGTCGCCGACGGCGTCAAAGAGGTCGTTGTGCAGCCGACCCACATCATGAACGGCTTCGAGCACGCCGACGTCGTGGCCGAGGTCGCCGCCTATGCGGACAAGTTCGACTTTTTCGCGATCGGCAGGCCGCTGCTCACGACCGAGGAGGATTACGAATACGTCATCGACGCGGTGATGTCCGCGATCCCCGAGGCCGGCGCGACCGACACGGCGGTGGTCTTTATGGGCCACGGCACCGAGCACTTCGCCAACGCCACGTATAGCGAGCTCGAGCACATGATGCACGACGAAGGGTATGAGAACGCGTTCGTCGGCACCGTGGAGGGTTTCCCCACGATCGACAACGTGATCGCCGCGGTCACGGCCTACGGCGCGACCAAGGTGATCCTCTATCCGTTCATGGTGGTCGCGGGCGACCACGCCAACAACGACATGGCGGGCGACGAGGAGGACTCGTGGAAGACCGCCTTTACGAACGCCGGGTTTGAGGTGGAATGCAGGATCGAGGGACTTGGCCAGAACGAAGGGGTCCGGCAGCGCTATCTGACCCATATCCAGGAGGCGGTCGACGGCGGGAGCTATGTGATCCCGCAGCCCGCGGCCGTGACGCCGGGCGCGTGCGATCCCGCGAAAAAGGCCATTCTGGTCGTCAGCTTCGGCACGAGCTACAACGAGAGCCGCGCCCTGACGATCGAGGCCATCGAGGCGGACGTCACCGCGGCCTTCCCGGATTGGGAGGTCCGCCGCGCCTTCACTTCCCAGATCATTATTGATAAGCTCGCCACCCGCGACAGCCTTCAGATCGACAACGTCGGGCAGGCGCTCGAGCGCCTGATCGCGGACGGCTACG
>CAZAAR010000045.1:0-14476 GCA_964483415.1 uncultured Oscillospiraceae bacterium | reverse complement strand
CATAGCCGTTTTTGTTGCAGTAGTTGACGTGCATGACGGTGCCGGTGGTCGCCGCGATGACGTCGTGCCCAAAGACGCCCTTGCCGGTGATGTCCATGCCGGTGTGATAATCGGTGTGCTTAAAGCGCCAGCCGAAATAGCACGAGATCGAGCGGAAGCCCGGGACCGGCCAGTACATCTCCCCGCCGATATATTCCGCGTTGTTGGAGCGGTAGGCGGCATAGATCGCGGCGATCTCGTTCTGGAGGGCCTTCATCTGCGCCTCGATCGCCTCGCGGTTCTCCTCATATTCCCGCTGCTGGGCCTCCAGATCCATGACTTCCTCGTTTGCCGCCGCGAGGTTGACCTGAAGGGAGGAGGTGTGCGTCTGAAGGCTCTGCTGGTCCGTTTCCAGACCGGTCTTTTCCTCATTGAGGTCCGCCTTCTCCTGCTCGAGCGCCGTGAGCTCGTCCCGCAGCTCGGTGACGATGTCCTGATCGTGCAGCGAGACGCGCCGCAGCACTTCGACGTTCGTCAGGAACTCCGCGATGCTGTCCGAGCTGAGCAGCATGATCATGCTGCTGGTGCCGTCGGAGTAGCCGCCGGTCATGTAGACCGCGCGGATCCTCTGGCGGAAGAGATCCATCGTGTCCCGGATCACCGTCTCTTTCGCGGCGATCTCCCGTTCTTTTTGCTGAATGTGTTTGCCGGCGAGCGCGATCTTTTCCTCCAAAACGGCGATCTGCTCCTTGGTCAGGGTGATCTGCGTGCCGAGGTTCCGCGCGGCCAGCTGTTTTTTCTGCTTCGCGGATTTCGCGCTGGAGATCAGGCTGTCCAGCTCGTTTTGCTGGCCCTGAAGCTCGTCCTGCCGGCCCTTCAGGTTGTCAAGCTGCTCTTTATATTCCTCTTCGTCGGCCTCCGAGTCGTCCTCGTCGGTCTCCTCGTCGTCGCTTTCCTCGTCGTCAAGCTCTTCGTCGTCGGTCTCGTCCTCATCGATTTCGTCCTCTTCGCTCTCCCCGCCGTTGTCCGCGTAGGCATAGGAAATCGTCTGAAAGGGGGAAGCGGAAAGAATCAGGCACAGGATGAGACTCAGGAAAAGGCGCAAAAATTTCATAATCTGCTTGTTTTTCATCTGTGACCTCCGCTAAAAAGTTATGATAGAAGATCCGCGGTCGGGCGGGTCAGACTTTCAGGTGCTTGGAGAGGAACAGCGCGCCGCCGGCCAAGCCGATGCCCACGCCGCCGATCAGGAAGCCCCGCAGCAGGGCCGTCGAGACCGAGGAGAAGGGCACAAGGCTCGTGACGATCATGGCGAGCCAGTCGTTCTGGTTGCTCTCGATCCACTGGGCGAGGTAGCCGTAGCCAAAGTAGAGCAGCGCGTAGGCGAGGGCCGCTGAGACGAGCCCAAGCATCACGCCCTCCACCAAAAACGGCAGGCGGATGAACGTATCCGTCGCGCCGACATATTTCATGATATTGATTTCCTTGCGGCGGCTGAAGACCGTGATCTTGATGGTGTTGCCGATGATCATCAGCGATACCGCGACCAGGATCGTCACGACGACAAGGCCGCCGATGGCGACGATCTTTTTGAGGCCGGTGATCGTCTCGGCGACCTCCGTGGGCGCGGAGACGGAATTCACGCCCTCAAGATTTTGCAGATAAACGATCGTGCCCGAGAGCTTGGAGACGTCGTCGAGCGTGATACGGAACGTATCCGGCAGGTTGTTGCTGCCGTCCTCGGAGTAAGCCTCAAACAGGACCCCGTCGTCGCCGATGGACTCCATCATCTCTTTGAGGGCCTCCTCCTTGGAGACGAAAGTGATGGTGACGACGTTGCCGCTGCCCAGAATGGATTTGCGCGCCGACTCGACCTGCTCGTCGGAGAGATCGTCATTGAGGAAGACCACGGCCTCGCTCTGATCCTCCAGATACCCCATCACGCTGTTGATGTTCACCGAGGCGAGCACCGCCGCCCCGATTAACAGCATGCAGGAGATGAGTACGCCGACGGAGGCGATGGACATCAGCCTGTTTTTCCAAAGGTTCCGGGCGCCCTGCCCGACAAGATAAAAGAAACCGCTGACTCTCATAATACCGCAGCCTCCCATCTCTCCGTATCTCCGACGATGCGGCCTTTGTCGATGGTGACGACCCGGCGGTTGAAGCGCGCGACCAGACTGTGCTCATGGGTGACCATGACGACCGTGACGCCGAGCTTGTTGATCTCGTTGAGCAGATCCACGATCTCGTAGGAGAGCTCGGGGTCGATATTTCCGGTCGGCTCGTCGGCGATAATCAAAGAGGGCGAGTTGACCAAAGCCCTCGCCAGAGCGACGCGCTGCTGCTCGCCGCCGGAGAGCTCGTCCGGCTTGCATCTGGCCTTGGACGCGAGCCCGACCAGCGCCAGCATATACGGTACTTTTCTATGTATCTCCTTGCTGGACACGTCCGTGACGCGTAAGGCGAAGGCCACGTTATCGTAGGCGGACATGTTCGGGATCAGGCGGAAGTCCTGAAACACGACGCCGATCGAGCGCCGGTACTTTGGGATCTTCCAGCGGCTCATGCCGCTGATGTTGCGCCCGCCCACCGTCACCTTGCCGGAAGTCGGCTTTTCCTCGCGGAGGATCAGTTTGATCAACGTGCTTTTTCCGGCGCCGGACGAGCCGACGATGAAGACGAACTCGCCGTCCTCGATTTTTAGATCGACGTCGCTCAGCGCGACGGTGCCGTTCGCGTATTTTTTGCTGACTTGGCTGAATTCAATCAATGTGTGAACCTCACAGTACCCTAATCTATATGAAATGCAGGATGTCGGGGCAGGATGACACGCGGGATGTCAGAATTTGACCGGGTTCGAGGTCAGGTATTTCTTGACCATCAGGGCCACTTTAAACACGATGGCGTCGTCGAATTCCCGCAGGTCGAGGCCGGTCAGCTTCTTGATTTTCTCAAGACGGTAGACCAGCGTGTTGCGGTGGACAAACAGCTTCCGGGAGGTCTCGGAGACGTTGAGGTTGTTTTCAAAGAAGCGCTGGATGGTGTACAGCGTCTCCTGATCGAGGCTGTCGATCGAGCCCCTCTTAAAAACCTCCCGCAGGAACATCTCGCACAGCGTCGTGGGGAGCTGATAGATCAGGCGGGCGATGCCGAGGTTGTCGTAGCTCACGATGGATTTGTCGGTGTCGAAGACCTTGCCCACTTCAAGGGCGACCTGCGTCTCCTTGAAGGACCGGGCGAGGTCCTTGAGCCCGACGGCCGGCGTGCCGATGCCGACCGAAACCCGGGTGTAGAACTCGCTGCCAAGGGTATCCACGATGGAGCGGGCGAGCTTTTCGAGATCGGAGGTCTCGATGCCCGCTTTGATCTCCTTGACGAGCACGATGTCGGATTCGCTGATGTTGAACACGAAGTCTTTCTGCTTATCCGGGAACAGGTTCTGGATCACGTCGTAGACGGAGATATCGTTGACGGTGAGCACGCGGATCAGCAGCACGACGCGCGTGACGTCGGTGCTGAAATGGAGCTCCCTCGCCTTGATATAGATATCGCCGGGCAGGATGTTGTCGAGAATGATGTTTTTGATGAAGTTGCAGCGGTCGAACTTCTCGTCGTAGTAGAGCTTGACGTTTGAGAACGAGACGGCGAGCAGGTTGCACAGGCGGACGGAACTTTCGTCCGTACCGGCGACAAAGACCGCGAATTCCGGGTTCGGTTCGCTGCCGAAGACTTTGTAGGTGTAACCGTCGCGGGAAAAGCAGTTCGGGATGTCGCTGAAATCAGAGAACAGATAGTCGCTTCGTTCTCCTACGCGAGCGGGGTCGCTGCAGGAGATGATGGTAGAGCTGTCGTCGATCACACCGACGGTGCGGTCGATGCTGTCGCTCATCTGGTGAAGAATGCCCTGAAACAACCGGTTGGACATAATAATCTGACCCTTCTTTCTGCGGCAAGTTGTCGATAATCCATAAATCGCGGAAACATGATTAAAGACATTTTAATTTATTTTTTGCGGAAATGCAAGTTTTCTTATAGAATCCACTAAATTTTATAACATTTATTTAACAGGAATGTGAACGTATTGTAAACTTCGCCTAATTTTCTGGAATTTATTCCGTGGAAAGTAGTGGAAGATTGATGATCCTGTGAGAATTGGTGATTTTTCATAAAAACGGCGGGGAATTTCCTTTTTTGATAAAAATGACGAAGGCCCCGGACCTAAAAAAACCGCGGGATTCGTTCCCGCGGTTTTTGCTTTTTTTACGCTCAGTTGAGGATCGTCGTCTCGGTCTCCCGGTCGAAGAGGTGGATCCTGCGGATGTCGAGCGAGACTTTGATGCTGTCGCCGGGCTTGGCTGTGGAGCGCGGGGAGACTCTCGCGGTGAGGTCGGCGCCCTCGCAGCGTAAGTGCAGCAAGGTCTCGGAGCCCATGCGCTCGACCACGTCGACGAAGCAGTCGACAAGGGCGGCGCCCGGGGCGCCGGTGTAGTTGTCCTCGTCGCGCAGGCTCTCCGGGCGCACGCCGAGGATGACGTCTTTGCCGTCGTAGGCCGAGAGGTCGGTTTCGCAAATCTTCGCCTGCGGGATCTCAAACTCGTACTGGCCGAAGGAGACGAACCGGCACGTTCCCTTTTTGACGAGCGCCGCGTCGATAAAATTCATCTGCGGGGAGCCGATGAACCCGGCGACGAACAGATTTTGCGGGGAGTCGTAGAGGTTGGTCGGGTTGTCGATCTGCTGGATGACGCCGTCCTTCATCACGACGATGCGGTCGCCCATCGTCATGGCCTCGGTCTGGTCATGGGTCACGTAGATGAACGTTGTGCCGAGACGCTGATGCAGCTTGGAGAGCTCCGTGCGCATCTGGGCGCGGAGCTTGGCGTCGAGGTTGGAGAGCGGCTCGTCGAGCAAAAAGACCTTCGGGTCGCGCACGATCGCGCGCCCGAGGGCCACGCGCTGCCGCTGGCCGCCGGAGAGGGCCTTGGGCTTGCGGTCGAGCAGATGGCGGATGTCGAGGATGTCGGCGGCCTCCTCGACCTTGCGCTGGATCTCCTCTTTGGGGGTCTTGCGCAGCTTGAGGCCGAACGCCATATTCTCGTAGACCGTCATATGCGGGTAGAGGGCGTAGTTCTGAAAGACCATCGCGATGTCGCGATCCTTCGGCTGGATGTCGTTGACGCGGGTGCCGCCGATATAAATATCGCCCTTGGTGATCTCCTCCAAGCCGGCGATCATGCGCAGGGTGGTGGATTTTCCGCAGCCGGAGGGTCCGACCAAAATCACGAACTCCTTGTCCGGGATCTCCACGCTGAAATCGGAAACCGCCTCCACGCCGCCGCTGTAGATTTTGCAGACATGCTGCAAAGAAAGACCTGCCATTTTTCTTCCCCCTATATACCGTCACGCGGCATATTTGTATGCTTATCATAGCAAATCGCCTGAAAAAAAGGAAGTCGCGGCCTGTCCAAAAATAAAATCCCTTTTTTATGCAAGATGCGGCAAACCGTATAAAATCGCGGCAGAATCACCAAAACAGGGGGAAAGCTTTGAACAATATTTGAGGAAAGAAAAACGCGCCGAAATTTTTGGGTATATTGGACGAAAAATTTTTTGTTTTCCGGTCAAGCTGTTTCCGGCGCGTTTTCCATACGCTCAGTTTTGGTCGGTATCGGTCTCATCCGGAACTTCCGTCCGGAGGTTTTCGTTGACGTCGCTCGAGAACACGATCCTTCTTATGTCGACCCGGTCGATGTAGTCGCCGGTTTCCCGTCCGGCGATCTCGTCGCCGGGCGTGCGCTCGCGGTAATTTTTTCTCATAAGCAGACCTCTTTCATGGAGATTGGGGGAGCCCCCTTTTCCATGATATGAAAGACGCCCGCCGGGCGATATTTTTTCCGTGTCCATGTTTCGACCGCATTTCCGCGCCGCGGGGGCTATATTTGGATGTGCGGCGGGGGAGGGACGGACGTTGCGTGTGATCTATGCCGACATCCTTTTGGCGATCAACCTCGCCGTCAATTACCTTTTGCTGTTCGCGGCGGCGCGGCTCTCCGGAAGCGCGTTTTCGCGGCTGCGCGGGCTCCTTGGCGCCGCGGCCGGGGCCGCGTACTCGCTGATCCTGCTGGTCGAGGTGCCCGCGGTCTGGCTCGCGCTCTCCAAGTTCGCCGTCTCCGCGGCCATGGTCCTGATCGCGGCGGGGAGGGGCGGCGTTCTTCGTTACTTAAAGATGCTTGTCCTGTTTTACGCGGCGGGCTTCGTCTTCGCCGGCGCGATGACGGCGTTCGCGCTGCTGTTCCGGCCGGACTCCTTTTTGCTCGAAAACGGGATCGTCTATTATGAGATCCCGCCGGGCGCGCTCGTCGTCTACGCCTGCGCGGCCTTCGCGGCGACGGAGCTGATCCGCCGGCTGACGGAGCGAAACGGCTCGCGGGGGTATTGCGGGGCGCGGGTCGTTTTCCGGGGAAAATCCGCCCGCGTAAAGGGTTTTTTCGACAGCGGGTGCTGCCTTGCGGACCCGTTTACCGACACGCCGGTCGCGGTCTGCCGGCCGGACACGCTCGCGGAGATCCTGCCCTCGGAGCACATGAGGGCGGCGGCCGACCCCTGCGCGGGCATCCCGGGGGGGTGCAGGCTGGTCCCGGCGGAGAGCCTCGCCGGCAGTTCGATGCTCCTGTGTTTCCGGCCGGAGCGCGTGACCCTGCGCCGGGGCGGAAAACGGTACGAGCCGGAGGCGCTGCTGATCGGCCTGTCCGCCGGGGCGCCGGAGGATTGCCTGTTGTTCGGCCGCAACGTCGTTTTGAAAGAAATTCCGCCCGACGGAAAAAAAGGGGATGGTTCGGGTGATGCCGGCGGAAGTCAAAGAGAGAATGAAGCTCCTCGTGCTGCGTCTGTTGGCGAACGCGGCGTATTACATAAACGGACCGGATAATCTGCCGCCCCCGCTCACAAAGGAGGAGGAGGACGGCGCCTTCGCCCGGATGGAGGTCGGCGACCACTCGGCGCGGCAGGAATTGATCGAGCACAACCTGCGGCTCGTCGTCTATATCGCGCGGAAATTCGAATCGACCGGCATCGGCGTGGAGGATCTCGTCTCGATCGGCACGATCGGCCTGATCAAAGCGGTCGGCACGTTCCGCTCCTCAAAGGGCATCAAACTCGCCACCTACGCCTCCCGCTGCATCGAGAACGAAATTTTAATGTATATCCGCAAGACGCAGCCGCTGCGAAATGAGATCTCGATCGACGAGCCGCTCAATGTGGATTGGGACGGCAACGAGCTTTTGCTTTCGGACGTGCTCGGCACGGACCCGGATTCTGTCGGGCGCGGGGTGGAGCGGGACGCGGAGCGGGATATGCTGCACGCGGCGGTGGCGAAGCTCGACGAACGGGAGCGCAGGATCATGGTGCTGCGGTTCGGGCTCGGCGGCGGCGCGGAGCACACGCAGAAGGAGGTGGCGGACATGATCGGCATCAGCCAGTCCTACATCTCGCGGCTCGAGAAAAAGATCATCCGCCGGCTCAAAAAAGATTTGGAGCAGAGCGCCATCTTTTAATCGTTGAGCACCCAGATGCCAAAGCTCAAATAGGTCGCAAACAGGGCCCAGAGCAGATACGGCAGCATGAGCACCGCGAAAGCCGCGCGGATTTTTCCAAAATGTACGATCGTGAGCACGATCAGCAGATCGAGCAGCAGGACCCAGAGAAACGCCGCGAAAAACGCCTCCATCGTAAAAAACAGGATCGGCCAGATGAAATTCGCGGTGAGCTGGCACCAATAGAGCAGCAGCGCGTTCTCCCGCGCCGCGCCCCCGGCGAGCTGCACGAGGCCGGCCGCCGTGCCGGTCAGCAGATATAAAATCGTCCACACGATGGGGAAGACGCCGGCAGGCGGCGCGAAGGGCGGCTGCACGACGCTGTCATAGATGGCGAACCGCTCCCCGACCAGCAGCGCGGAGAGCCCCCCGATCGCGAGCGTAAAAAACAGAGGAAGAAAAAAGGAGAGAAATTTTTTGGACATAAAGATACACCTCCATGGGATTCTATGGAGGTGCGCTTTCGTTTATACGGAGATTTTGCCGAACCAGTGCAGGAAATAGCTGACTCCGAGCAGGACGTACAGCGCCCCGAGCAGATAGGGCATATACATGATGGAAAGAGGCGGGCGGATCCGGAAGCGGTCGTTTAAGATCAAAATTTCGAGCAGATAGGCGATGCATCCGCAGAAATAGGCGACCGACCGAAGCAGCGGATTGATGTCCGACCAGAGCGTGTGCGTGAACACCGCGAGAAAAAAGACCGCCGCGGTGACCGTGGCCGCAAGGTTGCGCAGGATCAGCAAATTCCGGTCTCTTTTGTCTACGGAGAGTTCCACTCGCTTGATGATCCGCTTTTTCGTTTCTCCGTCCTGTTTTTTCACGGGACCGCCCCTTTCCGTCTGTTCCTTTTTATTTTACCGGCGGATCTTTTTTTTGTCAATTTACGGAAACGTAGAAAAAAGCCCGTATTTTTCTACGTTTCCGGCAAAGACTAATCGCCGGGGTGATGATATGAAAAGAGCCGATAATAAAAATAAAGGCGACCCGCAGGAGATGTGCGGGACAGTCGCCAATCCGCATGAGGAGGTAACGCCCGTGAATATTGTGGAACCGGGCGGCGAATACCCTTACCCGCCGAGAAAAGGCACGGACCTGACGGGAACCCCGGGGTCCGGGGATCCGGGATCTAAAAATTCGACGGGCGCCGGAAATCCAAAGCCCGGGAACCCGGGGACCGAAAGCCCGGCGATGCCCGGAGATCAGGCCACGGAAAACCCGGTGCTGAAAAACGCGATTTCGGAAGATCTCGCGTCGCCGGCCCCGCCGTCCAACGTCACGTTCCCGACCGCGCTGGCGGAGCAGGCCGAGAAAGTCAATCCGAAAAAGAACGCGAAGGTCATTCCGGCGAGCGACACGGGATCCCCCGCCGAGCACGAACCGGGGCAATATTCCGACGCCGAAGAGAACGCCGCCGCGGACGTCCGCGGGTGGAGCGAAGAGACAAGACTGAGCTGAGTTTTCACATTGTAACACCTCCCGGGCCATGTTATAATAACCGCAAGGCGGCTATTATAGCATGGCTATTTTAATGGCAGTCGCAAGGCGGATATGATACGGCTATTTCAACGGCCCGCCTACGGCGACGGCCAATCATACCACCGCGCGCTTTGCGTTTGTGGTATCATAGTCGCAAGGCGGCTATGATACGGCTATTTCAACGGCCCGCCTACGGCGATGGCCAATGATACCACCGCGCGCTTTGCGCTTGTGGTATCATAGTCGCAAGGCGGCTATGATGGCTATTTCAATGGCCCGCCTACGGCGACAGCCAATCATACCACCGCGCGCTTTGCGCTTGTGGTATCATGACCTCGGGAGGTGTTTGATGTGCAGGCATTTGTGAACGCGACTTTTCTATCCTGCGAGGAGCGCAGCCGTATTTTTAAGGTGTTGATCGAGGACCGGGGCCGGATCGTCTACACGGGCGACGGGATCCCCGCGCGATACGGCGAGATCCCGGCCGTCGATCTCGAAGGGGCGACCGTGCTCCCGGCCTTTGCGGACACGCATATGCACTTTGAGTCCTACGCGCTGTTCCGAAACACTGTGGACGTGCGCGACGCCGGCGGCTTTGCCGAGATGGGCGAGCTCATCCGCCGCTACATAAAAAGACACCGCGGCGTAAAGTTTCTCCCGGCCTACGGCTGCGGCGCCCACACCGTGAGGGAGAAGCGCCTGCCGGAGCGGGCCGATCTCGACCGGATGACCGATCTTCCGCTGCTGATCGTCAAGTACGACGGCCACGCGGCGGTCGCGAACTCCGCCCTGATCGCGCAGCTTCCCGAGAGCGTGACGGGCGCCCCGGGCTTCGTCCCGGAGACCGGCTGGCTCTATCAAAACGCCTTTTACCGCGGCGTCAACTTCATCACGTCGAAGGTATCCCTGTTTTCTATCGTCAAAGGGATGGACGAGGCGGCGCAGGAGCTCGCGGAAAAGGGCGTCGGCCTCATACATACCGCGGAGGGCGTCGGCTTTCCGCGCGACGCGGATATCGACATGCTGCGCTTTCTCCGCTACGGCCTCGCCCCGGCGTTCCGCGTCTATTTTCAGACGATGGACGTGGAAAAGGTCACGAAGCGGAAGCTGCCCGGCATCGGCGGTTGTTTCGCGCTCGCGCTGGACGGGTGTTTCGGCTCGGAGGACGCGCGTCTTCTGGAGCCCTATTCCAATGATCCGGACAACTACGGCTTCTTTGCCTATTCTCAGGAGCAGGTGACGGATTTTTGTAAAAAGGCGAACCGCGCGGGCCTTCAGATCGCGATGCACGCGATCGGCGACGCGGCGGTGGGCATGGCGCTCGAGGCCTACGAGGCCGCGCTCGCGGATTTCCCGCGAGAGGACGCCCGCCATATTATCATTCACGCGGATCTGATCCCGGAGGAGATGCAGCGGCGCGCGGCCGGGCATGGCGTTCATATCGCGTTGCAGCCGGGTTTTCTGCGCTGGCGGCAGGAGCCCGGGGACTATCTTGAGCATATCCTCGGCGAGCGTGCAAAGCTGCTGCTGCCGCTCCGGCCCATGCGGGAAAAGGGGCTCGTCCTCTCCGCCGGGTCGGACGCGCCCTGCACGGTCCCAAACCCGATGGAGAGCGTCTGGAACTGCGTCTGCCACCCGAACCCGGACTATGCGGTCGACGTGCCGGAGGCGCTTCGCATCCATACGCTGCGCGCCGCCGAGACCTCGTTCGACGAGGGGCGGCGCGGCGCTCTGCGGGAGGGCCTGATCGCGGATTTCGTCCTGCTCGACCGGAACCCGCTCGACGTCCCAAAAGAGGAGCTGCGGGACATCAAGGTCCTCGGGACCTACCTCGCCGGCCGGCGTTTCATACGCAAAAAGCGCTCGGTTCCGGCCCTGCTGTTTGCCGCAGCCAAAAATTATTTCACTCATAAATATTTTAACTGATCGAAAGCCGCCCGGGCCGCAAAGGCCGGGGCGGCTTTTTCTGTACATAGGCGGTCAGGAAACCGGGCGGCCCGCCGGCCGGCGGCAGGCCGGCGGCAAGAAGGGCGCAGGCGGTTTTCAGGATTTTTCTGCCCATCAGAAAAAACACCCTTTTCGGGAAATACTATTTTTTGGATCATAGCCTTGGAATCGCACGTTCCGCCGCCGCACAGGGCAAAAGGCGGGAAATCCGAAAAAAAACAAGAATTCCGGCGAAACCGTTGCCGCCGCTCTTTTTGTTGTGGTATAATCTATCTATTCGGCAGATCTATGATATGGAGGAGAGTGATTGCGGTTTGGATGAAATCTGCAAGGAGATCCGCAGGCTGACGGTGGAATGCATCGGCAGCATCGGCGTGGGCCACATCGGCGGAAGCCTCTCGATCGTGGAGGCGCTCCGGGTCCTCTATTTTGATAAAATGAGGATCGACCCGGCCAACCCCAAGATGGAGGGCCGCGACCGGCTGATCGTCTCCAAGGGCCACGCGGGGCCGGCCGTCTACGCGACGCTCGCGCTGCGGGGCTTTTTCCCAAAGGACTGGCTTTATACGCTCAACAAGCCGGGCACCCTGCTGCCGAGCCACTGCGATATGAATAAGACGCCGGGCGTGGATATGACCGCCGGCTCGCTCGGGCAGGGCTTCTCCTGCGCCGTCGGGGTTGCGATCGCCTCTAAGATTAAAAAGGATAAAGCCACAATTTACAGCATCATCGGCGACGGCGAATCGCAGGAGGGCCAGATCTGGGAGGCGGCCATGCTCGCGGCCCAGAAGAAGCTCAATAACCTGATCGCGTTTACCGACCGCAACATGATGCAGATCGACGGATATACCGAGGAGGTCAACGGCCTCGGCAACCTCGCCGCGAAATGGCGCGCGTTCGGCTGGTTTGTGCAGGAGGCGGACGGCCACGACTGCGACGCGATCTCGGCCGCCATTGATAAAGCGAAGAAGCGGAGAAACCGCCCCTCGATGATTATCCTTCATACGATAAAAGGCAAGGGCGTCTCCTTTGCCGAAAAAGCCGGGCCCGGCTGCCACAGCATGCCGGTCACGCAGGAAAACGTAGCTGCCGCGCTGGCGGAGCTTCAGTGAGGGGGCGGCGGAGATGGAAATGAGAGCGGCATTTTTCGGCAAACTCGGAGAGATGATGGAGAGAGACGGGCGCATCTGCGTGCTCGACGCGGATCTCGGCGGGCCGAACGGCACCATGAAGCTGCGCGCAAAGTTCCCGGAGCGCGCGTTCGACTGCGGCGTCGCGGAGCAGAACATGGCCTCGGTCGCCGCGGGCATGGCCTCCTATGGGTATATCCCGTTCATCACGACGTTCACGCCCTTCGCGACCCGGAGGATCTGCGACCAGATCGCGGTCTCGATCGCCTACGCGAGACAGAACGTCAAGATCGTCGGCACCGATCCCGGCATCTCGGCGCAGCTCAACGGCGGCACCCACATGAGCCTCGAGGACGTCGGCGTCGTGCGCAGCATCCCGACGATGGTCATCTTCGAGCCGGCCGACGAGGTTCAGGCGGTGAAATCGCTGCCGCAGATTATTGAGCACGACGGGCCGGTCTATATCCGCCTGTTCCGCAAGGAGGTCCCCGCGATCTTCCCGGAAACCTATGATTTTGATCTTTTTAAAGCGGACAAGCTGACTGACGGCGCGGACGTCACGATCTTCGCCACCGGCATCATGCTCAAAAAATCCCTCGACGCCGCACAGATGCTCAAGGCGAAGGGCATCGGGGCGGAAGTCGTCAACGTCCACACGATCAAGCCGCTGGACACCGAAACCGTGCTCAAATCCCTGAGCAAGACGGGATGCGCGGTCGTCGCCGAGAACCACAGCGTGATCGGCGGCCTGTTCTCGGCGGTCTGCGAGGCCGCCGCCCAGAATCTGCCGGCGCCCATCTTCCCGGTCGGCGCAAAGGACGTCTTCGGCGAGGTGGGGAAGCTGCCGTATCTGGCGGAGCGGTTCGGCATGACGGAAATGGATATCGCGGCCGCGGCGGAAAAGGCCGTTTCGGCCAAATAATCGGAAACGGAAAGAGGATATTGTAATGAAAAAGCCAATCGTCGATACCGAAAAAGCGCCGGGCAGCCGGCTGATCCTGTACGGATCCGTATTCCTGATTATTTCGGCGCTGATCAACGCCTACTTCGCGTGGGAGCTCGCGGTAGCCGTCTTTCTGGAAATCGCCACCTTGGATCAGGTGATGGGGAGCGCGGCCTCCTTCAGCCTGCAATGCCTGCTCTGTATGTTGGTGGCCCTCGACGCCATCACCCACCGCAACCATCCGTCCGTGGGGCGCAAGATCATGATCAACTG
Source organism: uncultured Oscillospiraceae bacterium (assembly GCA_964483415.1). Taxonomy (GTDB): domain Bacteria; phylum Bacillota; class Clostridia; order Oscillospirales; family Ruminococcaceae; genus UMGS1668. Next base: position 1,130 of record CAZAAR010000045.1, on the reverse strand, counting down.
CTTCTGCGTCTTGCTGATCGCGGTCACGCTGTTCGTCACCGCCACGAGCACCGCGGGCTATGTCGTTTCCGGCATCAGCGGGAGCGGGGCCGTCATCGTCATCCTCGGCGGATATTACAACTATAAAAGAGCCGCGAACCATTGAACGCTTGCCGCAAAAAAGCCCTCCGCGCGGAGGGCTTTTTGTGATGAGGGAGAAAGATTTTTCTCCAAAGAGGGGATTTGACCTTGCGCGGCCCGGGGGATTATGATATAATAAGCTCCGCTGAAAAGCGATGTCTGGGTGTGGCGCAGTTGGTAGCGCGCTACCTTGGGGTGGTAGAGGCCGTGGGTTCGAGTCCCGTCACTCAGACCAAAATTTGACCGAAGCATTGATACAATGCTTCGGTCAACTCTTTTATTATTCGTATTAGGAAAGCCTGCAATACAAGGTGTTTGCCCCGTAGGGGTATTCAAAACCTTTGGTATTGCAGGCTTTCTTTGTTTTTAGGTCATCATCTGGCTGCCCGGCTCAAGGGAGAATTTGAATACCCCTTGAGGAAAAATAAAATAGTATGACGAAAAATAACAGGGTTCAAGGAAAAATAACGGGGTTCTATATGCTCAGGTACTTAGCTTGGTGCTCAAGATTCAATCTTACAGACCTCCTAAGCTGTGACTTTACAGTCATGGATAATGACTTGAATTTCTCGTTTTTTTCAAGTAGACTTACGGTGTTTTCGTTGATTTCATCCGTGGCTAAAAGCAACTGAACCCGTTTGAGTCTGGAAGCCACATCGTGAGAGACTTTGTGGGATAAGCCTTTCTCGTTTTCGAGCCATTCTGCAAAATTCATTTTTCCCCTCCTTAATTGCAACTGCGTGTTGCAAATTTCTCCATAGTCATATTAGAAATCAATCTGCTGATATCGGTGCCGAGATTATCCTCTATGATAGAATCGAAATCCTCGTAATCGATTTCTCTAACATCGTGATGAACATGATTATAAAGATATTCGCTAAAAGTGCTTGCAATAAAAGGATAATATGCGTTTAAATCGCCCGCTATTAAGGCTATATCCTTAAACCTTTTTCCATTTCTAATATCTAAAGATATTAGTTTTGCAACGTTTTCAACTTCGCTACTAGGAT
>CAZAAR010000044.1:0-14618 GCA_964483415.1 uncultured Oscillospiraceae bacterium | reverse complement strand
TTGTTTTCCAAACGGCAAGACGTTTGGAAAACCTGCTGAAGCAGATCTTAAAAAAAAGCAGGCGGATCGCTCCGCCTGCTTTTTTTGTGCGCGGGATCAAATATTTCGCCCGCCGCCCCGTGCTCAAAAGATCAAGTTTTAGGTTTTGGCGAAAAAACGCTCGCTGTTTCGTACCCAAGGGAATAGGTTTTAGGGTTACGACGAGTTTTCGTCCGTGCGAAGCACGGCGACGGCCTGCTTTTGGCCGTCGGGAAAACTCGCTGCACCGAAGGTGCGGTTTTCGGTTTCCGAAGGAAATCGCGGCCATCCTGTACGGCCGCGAAGAAAAACTCGCTGCGCCGGAGGCGCGACTCGCGGGCGCTCGGCTGCGCTTGGCCTCAGCTTTATGACGAATTTGTCGATTTTGGCGGAGCCAAAATCGCGCTCCTGCTTTTGGAGCGCGAAGGCAAATTCGCGGGCGCTTGGCCTCAGCTTTATGACGAATTTGCCGGTTTGCGAAGCAAATGCCCGCCGTCCTACAAGGCGGGCAAGGCAAATTCGCGGGCGCTCGGATCTATCCGAGCGCGACGTCCATCACCATCATCACCGCGAAGCCGACCATCATGCCGATCGAGCCGGAATACACGTGCTCCGCGATTTTAGCGCCCGGAATCAGCTCCTCGGCGACGACGAAGATCATCGCGCCCGCGGCGAACGCCAAAATCCACGGCATGATGCCGGCGACGCCGACCGCGAGCAGCGCGCCGGCTACGCCCGCGACCGGCTCCACCGCCCCGGAAGCGGCCCCGATCAAGAACGAGCGGTTTTTTGAGCAGCCCTCCCGGAACATCGGCAGCGAGACCGCCATGCCCTCCGGGATATTTTGCAGGCCGATGCCGACGGCAAGGGCCGTCGCGCCGGCCATCGTCGCGGAGGAGCCCGGCACCGTGGCCATCGCGAACGCGAGGCCTACGGCGAGGCCCTCCGGAATGTTGTGCATCGTGATCGCGAGGGTGATCAGCGTGGTGCGTTTGAGGCCGTTCTGCGAATCCCCCCGCTTGCTGAGCCGCGCGTGGAGATACGGGACGAGGCGGTCCAATAAAAGAATGAACGCGCCCCCGCAGAGAAACCCGACGCAGGCCGGGACCCAGCCCCCCTCGTCGATCGACGGCAGCAGCATGGACCAGATCGACGCCGCGGTCATCACGCCCGCGGCAAAGCCGAAAAACATGCTCTGGATACGCTCATCCAGATCCCTTCTGAATAAGTAAACCTCCGCGGCGCCAAGCGCCGTGAGGATAAAAGTTCCGCCCGTCCCGATCAGGGCAAGCAGAGCTGGCTGCATAAAAACCCCCTCCTTTTCCATTTCATTATAGTTTTGCGCCGCTGAAATGGATACTCGGGCGGGCGGGGCTTCGGCCCCGAAGGGCACGCCCGCGGGCATACCGCCGCCCCGAAAAGCTCTTTCGCTTTTCCCGGGCCGGCCCCGAAATTTCCACGCAAAAAAGCACCCGGTCTTGCCCGATCGGGTGCTTTTATTTTTAGGAAGCGAGGATCAGAACATCGGGACCACGGAGATGCCGTAGGTCTCGTTGATGAAGGCGCGGATCTTCTCGCTTTGCAGGGCGCTGATCAGGGCGACGACGCGCGGGTCGTCCTCGTTGCCCGGGAGGACGGCGATGATGTTCGCGTAGGTCTGGGCGGCGGCGGAATCCTTATCCTCCGTGGTCAGGACGGTGCCGTCGATGCCGGCGCCGATCGCATAGTTGCCGTTGATGATCGCAAAGTCGAGGTCCGGAAGGATCTGCGGAAGCTGGGCGGCCTCGATCTCGGTGATCTGGAGGCCGTGCGGGTTCTCGGTGATGTCGAGGACCGTGATGTTGTATCCGTTTTCGTTGTTCACGGTGATGAGACCGAGATCCTGAAGCAGATACAGGGCGCGGGCCTCGTTGGAGCCATCGTTCGGGATGGCGATGGAAGCGCCGTCTTTGAGCTCCTCAAGCGTCGCGGTCTTGCCGGGATAGACGCCGAGCGGCTCGTAGTGGATGGCGGCGGCCGTGATGATATCGGTCCCGTTCTCGGTGTTATAGGTGTCGAGGTAAGGCTGATGCTGGAAGTAGTTCGCGTCGATCTCGCCGGCGGTCAGGGTCTCGTTGGGCAGGATGTAGTCGGTGAATTCCACGATCTCAAGATCAATGCCCTCGGCGGCGAGGTCGTCGACGACCTGACGCAGGATCTCGGCGTGCGGGGACGGGGAGGCGCCGACGATCAGCTTCTGGTTCTCGGCCGGCGTTTCGGACGGGGTGGATTCTCCGGTGGAGGAGGCGCTCTCTTCGGGAGCGGGCTCCTTTGCGGTGCAGGCAGCGAAGCTCAGGCAGAGCACGAGCGCCAGGATCAGTACAAGAATCTTTTTCATAGGGGGTATTCTTCCTTTCACACAAAATTTGAGGTCTCTATGCTCAACGGTTTCGCTTGTCGATCCGTTTGGCAACAAAGTTAAAAATCATTTGGATGATCTGCACGAGGAAGATCATCAGCACCACCGTGACATACAGCATGTCGGTCTGGAAACGGTAGTAGCCGTAGTTGATGGCGATGGCCCCGAGCCCGCCGCCGCCGACCGCGCCCGCCATGGCCGAATAGCCGACCAGCGTGATCGTGGTGATGGAGAGGCCGCGGATCAGGGAGGGGACGGATTCCGGCAGGAGCACTTTATAGACGAGCTGCCAGTCCGTGGCGCCCATGGTCTGGGCCGCCTCGACGACGCCGGGGTCGATCTCGGCGAGCGAGGATTCCACCATCCTCGCCACAAACGGCGCGGCCGCGATGACCAGGGGGACGATGGCCGCCGTGGAGCCGAAGGCCTTTCCGACGATCAGCCGGGTGAACGGGATGATGGCCACGATCAGGATCACGAACGGGATCGAGCGGCCGACGTTGATGACGGTGCCGAGGGTGTCGTTGACCGCCTTATTGGGGCGGATGCCGTTCGGGGCGGTCGTGACCATGATGACGCCCAGCGGCAGCCCAAGGATATAGGCGAAGGCCGTGGAGACGAAGACCATATAGAGGGTCTCGAGGGTGCCTTTGAGGAGGGTGCTCCAGTAATGGGCGAAAAACGCCATCATTCGGCCTCGCCTCCCTTCCTGGGATCCTCTATGCCGAGCAGAAGCCTTGTGGCGAGATGCCGCGGGTGCGCGAACACCTCTCCGGTGGGGCCCTGCTCCACGACCCGTCCCTCGTTGATGACGGCGACGCGCTTGCAGATCGCGCGGACCACGCCGATCTCATGCGTGATGATGAAGATGGTGACGCCGAGCTGCGTGTTGATGTCCTCCAAAAGTTTGAGGATGGATTTTGTCGTCAGCGAGTCGAGCGCCGAGGTGGGCTCGTCGCAGAGCAAGATTTTGGGGTCGTTGGCGAGGGCGCGGGCGATCGCGACCCGCTGCATCTGGCCTCCGGAGAGCTGGGAGGGATAGGCCTGTGCCTTATCGGTCAGGCCGACAAGCTCCAGCAGGTCCTCCACTTTTCGGTCGATCTCCTCCTTGGTGTGCGTATCAAGCTCCAGCGGGAACGCCACGTTCCCGCGGACGGTGCGCTGCATTAAAAGATGATATCCTTGAAAGATGACGCCGACCTGTTTGCGGAGCCTGAGCTTTTCCGATCCGGTGAGCTTGGTGACATCCGCGTCGTCGATATAGATCGAGCCGGCGTCCGGCGTTTCGAGCTGGGCGATACAGCGCAGCAGCGTGCTCTTTCCCGCGCCGCTCATGCCGATGACCGCGAAGACGTCCCCCTTCTCCACCTCGGTGCAGATGTTGTTGAGCGCCGTCACATCCGTCTGCCCTTTAAATACCTTTGTCAGGCCCTCAATGCGTATCAAGAATCCGTTCCTCCCATTTCCCCGTGGGCGGTATTGAAAGCAATAAAAAAGCTCCCGTCCCCCATCCGTTTGGATAAAGGACGAAAGCGCCGCTTCCGTGTTACCACCTTAATTCACCGATATGTCGCCATATCAGCCTTACCGGGTACCATCATACCCTGCCGCGATAACGGGCCGCACCCGTCGCAGCCTTGCCGTCTCCGGTTCGGTGCGCAACTCCGGGACCATGTTCGGCGTGCTCCGTTCGTCCCCTTTTCAGCTGCCGGGGATCTCTGTGGCCGCTTACACGCTTACTCTTCCCTTCTCAGTCTTTGCTCTGTTCGGTTGTTGTGATGGATTATATCTCTTTTCGCCGGTAAAGTCAAGTAGGAATTTTTATCTTCCGAAAAAAAATAAAAAAGGACCCTCCTGGGCCCTTTTTCGTCGCTTTCTGCCGTATTTTGTTCGGCGGGCCCCTCAAAAACTTCACCGGAGCCTACGCCTCGTTCTCCGTGAGCTTCGCGACGAGGACGGTGATGTCGTCGCTGTGGCCGTCGCTGCGGATGGCCTTCGCGCGCTCGGCAAAATAGCGCGCCGCCTCCGGCGCGGTCTTCTCCGGCAGACGTTTCATGTCCTTTAAAATCCAGTCGTCCCCCTCGGCGATCGCGCCGTCGGAGACCATGACGATCCAGTCCCCGGGGCCGAGCGTGAGGTTCTCCTCCTCGAAGGCGGTGCCGCCCAAGATGCCCGCGGGCAGCGACATCGCGCTCACCCGCACCGGGCGGCCGCGCTTGAGCACATAGGAGGGCGCCGCGCCCGCCTTGCAAAAATCCGCCCGCCCGCAGAAGAGGTCGAGCTCGCAGCTGTCCGCGGTGGCGAGGGACTCGTCCCCGGATTTGAGCAGCAGCGCGGAGTTGACGAGGCGGATCGCGCTGTCGAAGCGAAAACCGGCCCGGATGAGCCGTTCCATAAGCCCCGCGGTCATGGCCGAATCCAGCGCCGCGTTGCAGCCGCTGCCCATGCCGTCGCTCAAAAGAAGGTGCGCGCGGCCGCGCTCGTCGTAGAGAAAGCGGCTGCTGTCCCCGCAGAATTTTTCCCCGTCGGCGCAGAAGGCGTACTCGCCGTACTCCACCGCGAGCGGCGGCCGCTCCGACCAGACGAGCCGCAGCGCGTTTTCCGTCTCGCGGGCGACCGGGGCCGAAAGGTCCCGCAGCAGCAGGTCGGAGAGCGCGCAGGTCAGCTCCTCCCGCTCGAGCAGCGCCCTCTCCTCCAAGGGCAGCGTCGCCTCCACGGTCAGCCTGCCGCCCTCCGCGTAATAACAGACCGCCGAGAACGGGTGAAGTCGCTCATGCTCGAGCAGGCGCTTTACGGCCCTGCCCTGCTGCTGATCGGAGCGTGAGAGCCGCGCCATGTCTCCGGCGAGGTCCCGCAGCATCAGCGCCATGCCGTCGAACTGATCCGTGACGACGCTGCGGATGCCGGAGATCTCGTGCCGGGCCTCCCTGCGCTCCACAGTCTCCGCGAAGCGCAGGCTGACGGTCCGCGCGATCTCGGGCGCGCGGATGCAGCGCTTGGCAAATTCCTCCGGGAAGTCCGCCTCCGAGGCCAGGCCCTCCTTTTTCAGCGCCGGGGCCATCGCGGAGAAGGCCTCCATCGTGTCGCTGTATCGCTCCTGCCAGCAGTAGGCGTTGCGCGAACAGGTCCGGCACGATTTTTCCGCGGCGAAGTTGAAAATCCGGTTGAGATCGTCGCCGCCCGAGGGACGCAGCTTCTCCGAGACGCGCCTCGTCGCCGTGGAGATGTCCGAGAGCCCCGCGGCCGCGGAGCCGAGCCTCGCGAGCAGGATGGATTTGACGGTGGCGCTGTCCGGCGTCAGGGATTCTTTCGGCGCGAACAGCGACGCGATCTTCCCGCTCTGCTTGGGCAGCAGGACCAGCACGCCCCCCGCGGCCAAAGACGAATAAAACAGGCCGTAGTTCTCCGCCCCGGCGGCGAACGCCGCGATGAGCTGAACGAAGGCGAAGGCCACCGCCGCCGCCGCCCGGCCGAATACCGCAAAGATGCCCGCGACGAGTCCCCCGACCGGAAATCCCGCCGCGGCCAGCATTCCATATCCCGAGGCGACGCCGATCGCCGTCCCGGCCGCCGCGCCGGACGCCGCGCCCGCGCCCTCCCCGCCGTATTCCGCGGAGAGCAGTACCGCGAACCCGCCCAGAACCGCCCCGGCGGAGACGCCGAAGACCTCCGTCCCGGCGAGGGAGGCCGCGCCGATCGCCGCGGTGACGGCAACGCAGGCGCGGTCGGCCTTCGAGAGGGCGAGGATCGGCCTGCCGTCGCCCAAGAGGACGCCGGTCCGGGAGAAAAACCACGCCACACCCCCGCACAGGACCGCCTCCGCCAAGATCCGCGGCATCCCGATCCCGGCGCCCAGCGAGACAAACGCCGTCGAAACCGCCAGCGTGGAGCCCGCCGCGTAGACGGCGGAGGCGAGCGCCCCCTCGCCGAGCTTTTCAAAAACCAGCTTCACCGCGGCGACAAACAGCACCGCCGCCGGGTAGCGCAGGGACCCGCCGCCCGCCAGCGTATAGCCGAGAATCGCGCCGGCCGTCGCGGGCAGAAGGTTTTTCTTTTTCGCGGCGGCCGCGCACGAGATCCCAAAAGGGGCCAGATCCCCAAAGAGCGCCGCGTTCGCCGCGGCATAAGAAGCCGCCAGCCAGACCAGCATCGGAACCAGTTCCTCCGCCGCCCGGCCGGTAAACCGTTTTAACCCGGCATGGACCGCCGTAGTCATATAACCGCCTCCGAGGGAATAAAATGATAGTTTTATCATAGCGGCGCGAAGGCGATTATTTTGCCGAAAAGAATACAAGTATCCATTTTTTGGAATTTTAGGAACCGACCGCCGGACGGCGTTTTTGAAACGGATCGGAAAGCCGGCCTTGTAAAAAAAACCGCGGTATGATAAAATGGTATATTATTTTAAAGGAATTTCAGGGCGGCGTCCGCCTCCCAGACAGGAAAGGTGAAAGCTATGGACTATCCGTTTTCCGACCGCATCGCCGATATGAAGCCCTCCGCCATCCGCGAGATCCTCAAGAATTCCGCGGACCCAGCGATCATCCCCTTTTCCGCCGGAAACCCGGCCGCCGAGGCCTTCCCCGCAGAGCAGATCCGCCGCATCTCGAACGACATCCTGACCGAGAACCCTTTGGCCGCGCTCCAATACTCCGTCACTGACGGCGTCCCGGCGCTCAAAGCCCGCGTCGGGGCCATGCTGGAGGAGGACGGTCTCACCCGACCCGGCGACGAGCTGCTGATCACCTCCGGCGCGCAGCAGGCGATCGAGTTGTCCTGCAAGGTGCTCTGCAACGAGGGGGACGCCGTGATCACCGAGGAGCCGAGCTTCATCGGCTCGCTCAACTCGTTCCGCTCCTTCCGCGCAAGGCTCGTCGGCGTGCCGATGGAGGAGGACGGCATGGATATCGCCAAATTGGAACAAGCTCTAAAAGACAACCCCAATACTAAACTGATTTATATCATCCCGAATTTCCAGAACCCGAGCGGCCGCACGACCTCCTTGGAGAAACGCCGGGCCGTCTACGGCCTCGCGCGGCGCTTTGGCGTCTGCATCCTCGAGGACAACCCCTACGGCAAGCTGCGCTTCGCCGGGGAGGATCTCCCCTCGATCAAGAGCTTCGACGAGGACGGCCTCGTGATCTACTGCGGCACGTTCAGCAAGATCCTCTCGCCGGGGCTTCGCGTCGGGTACGCGCTCGCGCCCGCCCCGATCATCAGTAAAATGATTGTAGCCAAGCAGTGCGGCGACGTCCACACCGCGGTCCTCCCCCAGATGATCTGCGAGCGCTTCCTCGCCGAGACCGACATGGAGGCTCATTACGGGAGGCTCCGCGCGATCTACCGGCGCAAGAGCGGCCTGATGCTCAAGGGCATGGAGGCGTGGCCCGAGGCGGCGCGCTTCACAAGGCCCGAGGGCGGGCTCTTCATCTGGTGCACGCTGCCGTACGGGGCCGACATGATGGGCTTCGTCAAAAAGGCGCTGGCCGAGAAGGTCGCCGTCGTGCCGGGCGTCGCCTTCAACACCGACGAGGGAGCGCCGTCGCGGTCCTTCCGCTGCAACTTCTCCACCCCCTCCGACGAGGCCATCGCCCGCGGCGCCGCGATCCTCGGCGCGCTGCTCGAAGAGGAATTCGGCCGGTAACCGGGCCTTTCGCCCGCCGGGACCGCCGGAGGGAAGCAGCCCATCGCGTGCTCAAAAAGTTTAATCAGCAAGGGACGCCGGGGCGGACGCTCCCGGCCCGTGCTCAAACAACTTGCCCCGAGGGGCTTCTCCTGCGCTCTCCCGCCTTCCCAGCGGGGACGCCGGGGCGGACGCTCCCGGCCCGTGCTCAAACAGAAACGCGCCGATGGGTTCCCCCATCCACGGTTTCCCCGTCCTTTCCGATGGGGGCCGCCGGAACGGGGCGCTCCCGGCCCATGCTCAAACAACTTGCCCCGAGGGGCTTCCTCATCCACGGTTTCCCCGTCCTTTCCGATGGGGGCCGTCGGAACGGGGCGCTCCCGGCCCGTGCTCAAATAAAAATTCGCCGTATGCAATACCGGCGTTCATTTCATCTTCCGGAGGTAACGTATGGATCTTCATGAGCAGGCTTCGCGGCCCGAACGCAAAAAGCGCATCTTCAGCGGCATTCAGCCGACCGGGGTGTTCACCCTCGGCAACTACCTCGGGGCCATCGTCCACTGGAAAAAGCTCCAAGAGGACTACGACTGCATCTATTCGATCGTCAACATGCACGCCATCACCGTCTATCAGGACCCGGCCGAGCTGCGCAAGCGCACGCTTGAGGCCTACGCGCTCGCCATGGCCTGCGGCATCGACCCGAACAGGAGCGTCTTCTTCATCCAGAGCCAGGTCCCGGCCCACGCGGAGGCGAATTGGGTCCTCGGCTGCAACACGATGTTCGGCGAGCTCTCCCGCATGACGCAGTTCAAAGATAAATCCGCGAAACACGCCAACAACGTCAACGCCGGCCTCTTCACCTACCCGGTTTTGATGGCGGGCGACATCCTGCTCTATCAGGCGGACCTCGTACCGACCGGCGCGGACCAGAAGCAGCACGTGGAGCTCGCGCGAAACGTCGCGGAGCGCTTCAATTCCGTCTACGGGCCGACGTTCACGGTCCCGGAGCCTTACATCCCCCCGGCCTCCGGCGGCGCGAAGATCATGTCGCTGACCGACCCGACCAAAAAGATGAGCAAATCCGACGAGAATCCCCGCTCCTTCGTCTCGATTCTCGACGACCCCGCGACCGTCGTCAAAAAATTTAAGTCCGCCGTCACCGATTCCGAAACCGAGGTCTGTTACCGCCAGGGCAAGGACGGCATCAACAACCTGATGACCGTCTACTCCGTGATCACGGGCCTCTCTATGAACGAGATCACGCACGATTTTGCCGGAAAGGGCTACGGCGATTTCAAAAAGGCCGTCGGCGAGGCGGTCGCCGACCATCTGGCCCCGGTCCGGGAGGACTTCGCGCGCTATATCAGCGATAAAAGTTATCTCGAAGCGTGCTACCGGCAGGGCGCCGAGCGCGCCGGGCGCATCGCCGAGAAAACGCTCGCCAAAATGTATAAGAAAGTCGGCTTCGTGCCGCGCGCTCTTTAAATAACGGGCGGACCGCCCGGCAAACCGGACGGATTTCGAGGCCCGACCGCGCGCAGGGCGAAGCGGCGTTGTTTTGCTTCTATCGAAAATCACGGGCAAGTTGCCCGGCGGAAAGGAGGCCTTTGATGTTTCTCAGCGTGAACGGCGTAAAACTCTATTATGAGATCCACGGCTCCGGCTCGCCGATCCTGCTCGTGCACGGCAACGGCGAGTCGCACACGGTCTTTGACAAACTGATCCCCGCGCTCGCGAAAAACCACACGGTCTACTGCGCGGATTCCCGCGGGCACGGCCAGAGCTCCGCCGTGCCGGAATACCATTACGCGGACATGGCGCGGGACTATATTGATTTTATCAGGACGCTGGGGATCGCAAGGCCGGCTTTCTACGGCTTCAGCGACGGCGGCATCCTCGGCCTGATGATCGCGATGCGGGAGCCGGGCCTGCTCTCCGCCATAATTTGCTCGGGCCCGAACCTCTTCCCGCGTGGCGTGAAAAAATCCACCCTGCTGGTTCTGCGCGTCGCCTGTATCCTCAAAAAGCGGCCGCTTTTTGAAATGATGCTGCGCGAGCCGGACATAAAGCCCGGGGAGCTCGCCGCCATCTCCTGCCCGGCGCTCATCACCGCGGGCACCAAAGATTTGATTTTGCCGGCGCACATCCGGCTGATCGCGGACTCGATCCCGGGCGCGGAGCTAAAGCTCTTCGACGGGGAGACCCACGAGAGCTATGTGCACCATAAAGATACGCTCGCGCCGGTCGTCGAGGAGTTCCTCGCCCGCGCCGCGAAGGAGGGGGCCGCCGTATGAACATTCTGTGCTTCGGCGACGTCACCGGAAAAAACGGCTGCGAGGCGCTGCGGAGGGCCATGCCCGCGCTCAAAGAGCGGTACCGGCCCGATATGACCGTCGTCAACGGCGAAAACTCCAGCGACAACGGCGGCATCACCACAAAGACCTGCGAGGAGCTTTTTACCATGGGCGCCGACGTCATCACGAACGGCAACCACGCCTTTCAGAACCGGGATATGCGCGACCTCTACGAAAAACCGGACAGCGGCGTGCTGCGCCCGGCGAATTTCCACGCGAGCGCGCCCGGCGCCGGCGTCTATATTTTTGAAAAGGGAAAATTCCGCGCGGCGGTCGTCAACCTGATGGGCGCGGTGTTTCTCGACCCCTTTGAGAGTCCCTTCCTCTGCGCCGACCGCCTGCTCAAAGAGATCGACTGCAAGACCGTCGTCGTGGATTTCCACGCCGAGGCCACCAGCGAGAAGATCGCCCTCGCCAAATACCTCGAGGGGCGCGTCTCGCTGCTCTACGGCACGCACACGCACGTCCCGACCGCCGACGAGACCGTCCTGCCCGGCGGCACGGCCTTCATCAGCGACATCGGCATGTGCGGCCCGATCGACTCGATCATCGGGGTGAAGACCGAGGTCTCCACAAACTTCATGATCACCCACCTGCGGGACCGCTTCGAGATCGCGGACGGCCCCTCCAAGGTGCAGGGCATCTTCGTCACCACCGACGACAAAACCGGCAAGGCGCTCTCCATCGAGCGCTTCGACGTCCGATAATCCGATGAGAGGAGGCGCGGTGCTCATGAATTTCAAGAAAATAATTTGCGCCGTGCTCGCGCTCACGCTGCTGCTCGGCGGCTGCCGGACCGAGCTCTCCGACTTGCAGGGGTCGGTGCAGGGGGGCCTCGCCGCCTCCTCGGCCCCGGAGGAACAGGAGGCCGATTTCGAGCCGGTCACGGCCATCCGCATCCCCTACGACGAGGAGGACGGCCTCTCTCCCTACGCCTGCAAGACCGTCGCCAACCGCTACATCTGCGGCCTTATCTACGGCAGCCTCGTCGCGCTGAACCCGGACTTCTCCCCCGCCCTCTCCGCCGCGGAGCGCGTTGCGCCCTCGGCGGGGAACACGGTCTGGGAGATCGCGCTCCGGCAGGGCCTGCGCTTCCCGGACGGGTCGGCGCTCACCGCGGACGATCTGCTCTACTCCATTTTGCAGGCCAGGGCCGGGGGAAGCTATTATGAGTCCTCGCTCGAATCCGTCGCCGCCGCCGTCAAAAGCGGCGACTACGCCGTGACGGTCACGCTCTCCGCCGCCGACCGGTATTTTGAAAACCTGCTGGTCTTTCCACTGATTAAAAACGGCACCGTCGCCGCGCCCGTCGCGCTGCCCGGCAGATATGCGCTCTCCGGGGACGGGACCTCGCTCCTCTGCAACAGCGGCGCGGCCGTGCGGACCGTCGAGCTCGTGAAGCTCGCCGACCACGGGATGCTGCTTCAGGAGATGCGCCTCGGCGTCTACGACATCATCTACTCGGACGACCCGGCCGGTATCTCCGTCACCTCCGTCGGGGGCATGGAGACCATGCCGACCACCAACCTCGTCTATATCGGCATGAACAGCGGCCGCGCCCTTTTGAGCGGCGCGGGCTTCCGCCGGGCGCTGTCCCTCGCGGTCGACGCGGAGAGCCTCTGCGAGGAGGTCTACCGTGGCTATGCCGAACCCGCGAGGGGGCCCTTCAGCCCGGTCTTTTACGACGCCGCCGGCCTTGAGCCCTATCCCTGCGACCTTCAGGCCGCGAACCAGGCGCTCGACGAGCTGGGCTATGAAAACCGCTCGGCCGGGGGCTACCGCCTCGCCGGGCAGAGCGAGCTCTCTTTAGGGATTCTCGTCTGCGCCGACGCGGAGGAAAAAGCGGAGCTCGCCAAGGCGCTCGCCGAGACGGTCGAGAGCCTCGGCATCCACGCCTCCGTCACCGCGCTCCCCTATAAAAATTACCTCGCCGCCCTGGAGGGCGGGAGCTACGACCTCTACCTTGCGGAGGTGAGGCTCGGCGCCGACATGGATCTGACGAAGCTCGTCGCCATGGGCGGCTATGCGGGCGGCCTCTGCTACGGCGCGCCCGCGAGCGAGGCGCTCCGGCTCTCGTGGTTCGGCTACGAGGGCGGCACGGCGGGCGCCGCCGCCTTCCGCGAGGCCTTCGACGCGGTCACGCCGTTTTTGCCGGTCTGCTACCGGCAGAGCGCGGCGGTCTATTCGCGGGATTTCTATTTTGAAATCGGCGCGACCGAACAGGACCTGTTCCACGGCATCCTGAATTGGGGCTCCCGGGGGCCGGCTTCCTCCCCCTTGGAATAAAAGATCGCGGGAAAAACGCCAAATATTTAAAATAGGACTTTTCAGGCATCCTACTGATATGATATACTGATTAGGTTACCTGAAAATAAAGGAGTTCTCAAAAAGCGCCTTTTCATAAGAACGGAACTCTGCAAAGGAGTGGAAACTTTGATCAACGGCAGCCAGCTGCGCGACGCGATCATCTCCGCCGCCAACAACATCGCGAATAAAAAAAGCTCGGTGGACGCCCTGAACGTCTTCCCCGTCCCGGACGGCGACACCGGCACCAATATGTCCATGACCATCTCCGCGGGCGTCAGGGAGCTTGAGAAGCTTGAAAACCCCACCGTCTCCGAGACCGCCAAAGTCGCTTCGTCGGCCCTGCTGCGAGGCGCGAGGGGCAACTCCGGCGTCATCCTGTCCCTGTTGTTCCGCGGGTTCTCGAAGGGGATCGAGGGGCACGAGACCGCCGGCCCCGCCGAGCTCGCGAAGGCGCTCTCCATGGGCGTCGAGGCGGCCTACAAGGCCGTCATGAAGCCGACCGAAGGCACCATCCTCACCGTCTCCCGCTGCGCCGCGGAGAAGGCCGCCGTGATGGCCGGGTCGGAAAAATCCGTCTCCTCCCTGCTCGCCGCCATGCTCGAGCAGGCCAAGGAGACGCTCGCCGAAACCCCGGAGATGCTGCCGATCCTCAAAAAAAGCGGCGTCGTCGATGCGGGCGGGCAGGGTTTCGTTTACATTTTAGAGGGCATCATGGATTACATTAAAAGCGGCGCGATCACCGAGCTCTCGGAAAAGCCGTCTGCCGCCGCGCCGAAAGCGGAGCTCACCGCCGCCGGCGCCGACGATCAGGAGATCCTGTTCACCTACTGCACCGAGTGCATCGTGGACAAAAAGCCGGACGCCCCGGACGGAAACGAACTCCGGCGCCTCTGCGACGGTCTGGGCGACAGCCTCGTCTTCGTCGAGGACGACACCATGATCAAAATCCACGTCCACGTCAACGATCCGGGCAGGGTGCTCAGCAAGGCCCTCGAATACGGCTCCCTGTTCACCGTCAAGATCGAAAATATGAAGAATCAGCACACCGCGCTCAAGAAAGGCGCCGGTGAGCTCCCCAAGACCGAACATAAAAAGGCCGCGCCCGCCCCCGCCGCGAAATTTCCCTATGTGCCGGTTGACATCGACCGCGCCTACGGATTTGTGGCGGTCTGCGCCGGCAAGGGCATGACGGACGTGTTCCACGAGCTCGGCGCCGAGAACATCGTCTCCGGCGGCCAGACCATGAACCCCTCCACCGAGGACATCCTCGCCGCGGTGCAGGCCACCCCGGCCGTCACGGTGTTCGTCCTGCCCAACAACAAAAACATCATCATGGCCGCCGAACAGGCCGTGCTGCTCGCCGACCGGGAGGTCGTCGTGATCCCGAGCCGCACCGTGCCGCAGGGGATCGCCGCGATGCTGGCCGTCGACGAGGAGTGCTCCTCCGACGAGATCAAGGCCTCCATGCTGGAGGCTTTGGCGTCGGTCGTCACGGGTCAGGTCACCTACGCGGCCAGAGACTCCGATTTCGACGGCAAAAAGATCGGCGCGGGCGAATACCTCGCCCTCAAGGACGGAAAGATGCTCTACACCGGCAGGGAGATGGAGAAGGTCTGCGTCCGCCTCGTCAAGGCGATGATCCAGAAATCCACCTCCGCCGTCACCGTCTACTCCGGCGAGGACGTCACCGAGCCGCAGGCCGAGGCCATGGCGGAATCGCTCCGCGCGAAGCTCCCCTCCTCCATCGAGATCAGCCTGATCCCGGGCGGCCAGCCGGTCTACTACTACGTCTTCGCGGCGGAATAACTTCTCCGGGCCCAAACGCGGCCCCGCGTCCGGGACGGCGCGCACGAAACGATCGCTAGTCAATACCACCCGTAAAACGGGTGGCTTGAACGAGCCCTAAAAGGGCATAAGA
>CAZAAR010000043.1:2870-14935 GCA_964483415.1 uncultured Oscillospiraceae bacterium | reverse complement strand
AGAACACCGGCTTCCCAAGCCGGATAGGCGGGTTCGATTCCCGTTATCCGCTCCACCAGCCTGAAGCTGGACACAAATCGCGCACCTCACATTGCGGGGTGCGTTTTGCTTTGTACCCGCGCACAAAGCCCGCGTCTGTGTTGACCTAATGACACATCTAAAAAGATCGGACGCCGCTCGATGATGCGCCGTTTTTTAGATTTTTTGGGAGCCGCGGGGCTTTGGCGGTCCCGAGCCCCCGCCTCATGTCGTCCCGCCGCCTGCGCTCCTTTTCCGTGTCCTCCCAAAACGGGACACGCGTTCGCCGCGGCGGTTTCCGGGCAAGTCACGCCGGGGGCGGCGGCGCGATATAATGAACTGGGCCTATCTTATTTTATTGGAAACGTCGGATTCCGGGGGCCCCGTTTCATGAAAAAACCGTGGGACGCCGGCCGTATTCCGGAATTTCCTAAAAGTCAACTTTTTGAGGATTCCGAATATTTTCTTCGTAAAATGTAGCTTTGCCGAAAAAATCCGTCTTTTTTCGGATTAAAAAGGAGTGATTATCCAAGTGGCTAACATAAACGCGGACGGCAGGGGGACCATGGTGCGCCGCGGCAACGTCTGGCAGATCAACAACGCCTTTGTCGAGGAGGTGTTCACGCAGGACGGGAGGACCGGTCATGTACTGGTCTCTTACGCGGTTCCGGCGCCGGGCAACCTGACGACGATTGAGCTTCTGAGGCTGAATGTCGGGAGAAACGCCGTCGTCATGAACCAATTCGGCCGCGCCGCCTGCCTGTGCGACCTCAGCCCCGGCATGTGGGTCAACGCCTCTTTTTCCCCGGCCATGACCAGAAGCATCCCGCCTCAGACCAACGCGTTTCGCATCGTCATCCTGCAAGGCCTCCCGATTCCGCCGATCTTTCCGATTCCGCCGATCTTTCCGATTCCGCCGTTTCCACCCGGCCCGCCGTTTCCACCCGGCCCGCCGTTTCCACCCGGCCCGCCGTTTCCACCCGGCCCGACGTTTCCACCGATTCCGCCGGGCCCTCCCCGGCCGCTTCCCCCGAGCGCCGCGACGACGGGCCGGATCGTCAGCGTGGACGTCCGGAACCGCATGCTCGTGACAGGAAATACCAATGACATCAACCGGCAAAAAAGATTCGTCGTCACGGACGAGACGCTGATTTTGAACCGGAACGGCAGGCAAATCCCGTTGAGTTCTCTGCGGCCCGGACAGCGGGTCCGCATCACGCACGCGACGTTCCAGACGATGAGCATCCCGCCGCAGACCACGGCCTTCCGGATTCAGGTTCTTTAAGGAAGCCTTTCCTTTGCCGGGCCGTTTTGTTTTATGACGGGGAGAGACCGGGGAGGCCCGCCGGAAGGGGAAACAGGGACCCCGCGCCGGGCGAGGCAAAAAAAGAGCCGCCGTTTTTTCGGCGGCGGTTTGACAACGGGGCGCGCATCCTGTAAAATGGAGCTGTGATTGGGCATATCTTCATACCCCGGAAAGGAGAGCCATAAAACCAATGAAAAAACGTTTTTTTGCTCTGTGTGAGGCGCTGATCCTGCCGCTCGCCGGCGCGGTGACCGCGTACGCGGCGCCGCTTAACCCAGACACCGGCGGCAACCGGACCCTGCTGTTTATCGTCATCGGCGTCGCGGTCTTTTCCGCGCTCGGCATCCTCGCCTTTCTTCTGTTCGGAAAAAAGCGCTGACCGGCTCTTAAAAAATCCGGCGGCGTCTCCCGCCGCTCCTAAACATCTTAGGCGAACGGCCCCCGGTAAGCAAAACCGGGGGTCATTCTTTTTGCCCCCGGCGCTCCTCAGTTTGTTGCCGGCGGCACTCCTCGGCCTTCCGGCAGCACGCGTCCGCGGCCGCCAGCAGCGCGAGCTGGTCGCCGAGCGAGACAAAGATCGCCGAGAGATAGGCCGCGGCCTCCTCCGAGAGATTCTGATGCATCAGCACGGCAAGCGCCGTCACCGCCGCGGCGGTTTCGCAGGGATTCATAAGCATCACCGCAAAAGGCTATGCGCCGCGAGCGAAAAATATCTTTTTCCCGCCGGAAAACCGCGATAAAAAAAGAAGCGCCGCGGCGCTTCTTTTTATAAAATCATTCGGAGATCTCCGGGCGGAGCTCCCGGATCTTTTCCTCGAGGGCGAAGAAATCCTCCATGGCCTCCGGCTTCTGGCGCGGGTTGCGCAGCAGGGCGGCGGGATGAAAGGTGCCCATCACGAGCCGGCCGTCGACCTCTTTCCACTGCCCGTGCTCCTTCGTGACGCGGAAATCCGGCCCGATGAAACGAAACGCCGCGACTCTGCCGAGGCAGACGATCAGTTTGGGGTCGATCAGACGGATCTGCT
Organism: uncultured Oscillospiraceae bacterium; assembly: GCA_964483415.1. Taxonomy (GTDB): domain Bacteria; phylum Bacillota; class Clostridia; order Oscillospirales; family Ruminococcaceae; genus UMGS1668. Next base: position 12,586 of record CAZAAR010000043.1, on the reverse strand, counting down.
CGCGCAGCCACCCGCGGCAGGCCTGTACCTCCGCCTCCTCCGGGTCGCGATTCTTCGGCGGGCGGCATTTGACCATGTTCGCGATGTAGATGTTTTTATCCCGCGAGAGCCCCACCGCCTCGAGCATCTTGTTGAGGAGCATACCGCCCCGCCCGACGAAGGGCTGTCCGGTCAGGTCTTCCTGTTCGCCCGGGCCTTCGCCGATGAACATGACCTTCGCGTCCGGGCTTCCGCATCCGAAGACCACGTTGTTTCTCGTCTCACAGAGGCCGCATTTCCGGCAGTCGAGGCAGTCCCGGCGCAGCGCGTCCAAATCACTCATGTTCCGTATCCTTTCTTTTGAGAAAAACCGCGCGGGCATAAAGCGGGGCGGCTCTTCTTGCTTCCCCGGAGGGGGGACGGGATGCCGTGGCGGAAGGCCGACGCCCGGCCTCTTTCAAAAATGAAAGCGATCGGGCGGCTCTCCTTGTCCGTTTTAAAGGAGGGCGGGGCGCCGCCTTGGAAAAAGCGTCCGTTTCTTTTTTAAAAACTGAACTCGTAGGCCGAGGCGAGCTCTTCCGCTTGCTCGCGGTTGCCCACGATCGCGGCGGAGACGGCGGCGCCGCCGGCCGCGTTGGATTCGTCGGTGTCGATATGTATGGCGAGCCCGGCCTTCTCGCTGACCCGGATGATCACGTCGTCAAACGTCAGAGAGCGGGTCGGGCTCTCCACCCGGATGGAGACGAGGTCGTTGTTTCTGCACCCGAAGCGCTCCGCGTCCGCAGGCGTCATATGGATATGGCGCTGCATGACGATGACGCCCTCCGCAAGCTCGATCTCGCCGCGGGGCCCGACAATTTTGCAGGGGGCGCTGTCCCGCAGGTCCCCGGAGAGGCGCACCGGCGGGTCGAGGCCGACAGCGCGGGCGTCGGAGATGGAGAGCTCAATCTGTGTCTGGTCACGGGCCGGCCCGACGACGGTGAGGCCGGAAAGCGTGCGCTTGGGCCCGACGACGTCGACTTTTTCGTGGCACGCGAACTGGCCCGGCTGGGAGAGCTCCCGTTTGCTGTGGAGCGCGTCTTCGGAGCTGCCGAACAGGATTTCCAGATCCTTTTTGGAAAGATGAACGTGGCGGACGGATGTTTCGAGCAGAATCGGTTCGGATACGAACATCATTGATAGCCTCCCGGTTGCAGTAATGAAACTATATTATCCTGATTTGAAAAGATAATCAAGAAGAAAATTTGAATTTTTGAAATGGAAATATTTCAAGAAATCAAAATGTAGTCGTTTTTGGCGTATCCGACGGCGCCGTTGTAGTTGACGAGATACCAGCCGTTCCACTCCCCGAGCACCGTGAGCACGGCGCCGTTCGGCGCGGACGCCACCACGGGGGCGCCGAGATTGGGCTTGCCGCGGATGTTGAGATTGCCACTCTGAAGCGTCACGCGGCCGGTGCGCCCGGGCTGCGGGGCGATCAGCGGGATGCCGAAAAATTCCGTCAGCGAGAGGGCGAGATTCTTTGCGATCTCCGGCAGGTTTCCGGTGATCCACGCGGCGTCCTGCGGGTTGTCGTGGTAGCCGATCTCGAGCAGGTTGGCGGGGGCGGTCGTCCTTGTCACCTCGCCGAGGTGGGTGGTGGCCATGGTTTTCACCTGGTCGGGCAGGGGATAGATGGCGCGCAGATTTTTGGCGAAGATCTCGGCGCTGCGCCGCCCGTTGACGCTGCCCGGCGCGTAATACGCGATGATGCCGCGGTGCTCTCCGTATCGGCCCTCCGGCGAGGCGTTGGAATGGAGCGCCAGATGCAGGTCGTAGGCTCCGGCGTTGGAGGCGCGCAGCGAGGACCCGGCGGTCATTTCGGGCGTGTTGCGGGTATATCGGATCCCGGAGGAGCGCAGCCACGGCACCAGCTCATCGGCCAGTTTATTCATCCAGTACTCCTCGGTGCCGCCGCTGACGTACAGGTTCGCCTCCTGCGTAGAGGGGCTTAAGTAAATATTGGGCATGGAAATACCTCCTTTTTCTCAGTTTATTTTATGAAAGGGGGAGGGGAATCGTGCCGCGCGCCGGAAAAATCCTTGTAATCCGCCGTTCCGGTGGTATAATGATTTTTAATATATTTTTGTGGATTTGAGGTGAAAACATGGAAATCCGTATCGAAAAAGCGGCCTTACTGAAAGAAAAACCCGATCAACAGGCGCTCGGTTTCGGAAAATATTTTACCGATCACATGTTTCTTTACGACTGGGACCGGGAGACCGGCTGGCATGACGCCCGCGTCGTGCCCTACGCGCCGATCGCGATGGATCCGGCGTGCATGGTGCTCCATTACGCGCAGGAGACGTTCGAGGGCATGAAGGCCTACCGCGACGCGGGGGACCGTATCCGCCTGTTCCGCCCGGAGATGAACGCGAAGCGCATGTGGAATTCCAACGACCGCCTGTGCATGGCGCAGGTCCCGGTCGAGGAATTCGTGGAGGCCGTCGAGACGCTCGTGAGGATCGAGAAGGATTGGGTCCCCTCCGCGCCGGACACCTCGCTCTATATCCGCCCGTTCATGTTCGCGACCGAGCGCTCCGTCGGCGTCCACCCGTCGGCGAGCTACCGGTTCGTCATCATCCTCAGCCCGGTCGGGGCCTATTACGCCACGGGCCTCTCGCCGGTCAAAATCTATGTCGAGGACGAGTACGTCCGCGCGGTGCGCGGCGGCACGGGCTTCGCGAAATGCGGCGGCAACTACGCCGGCTCCCTCGCCGCGCAGAGAAAGGCCGAGGCGCTCGGCTACCATCAGGTCCTCTGGCTCGACGGCGTCCACAGAAAGTACGTGGAGGAGGTCGGCGCGATGAATATGATGTTCAAGATCGGCGGCGAGATCTGGACCGCCCCGTGCGAGGGCTCCGTTTTGCCGGGTATCACCCGTGATTCCTGCATGCGGCTGATGAAGCGCTGGGGCTACGCCGTCCACGAGGAGGACCTCGCCATCGAGGACCTCTTGGCCGCCTCCGCCGCCGGAAAGCTCGAGGAGGCCTTCGGCACCGGCACCGCGGCGGTCATCTCCCCGGTCGGCGAGCTTTATTATAAGGGGCAAAAAGCCGTCGTCAACGGCGGCGAGATCGGCGAGCTGACGCAGAAACTCTACGACACCCTCACCGGCATCCAGTGGGGACGCCTTGAGGACCCGCTGGGCTGGAGCCATGTGATCGCGTGATCGGGATTCGGGCCGTTTTTCGCCGGCGGGTTTTGAGAGCCCGCCGGCTTTTTCTACGGGCGCGCCGGGGGCCGGCGTTTTGGTCTGAAACGACGGGATTTTATTCGGAACGCGTCATATTTTTGTATTTATAAATTAAAATGATATAGAAAAGAAAGAATAGTTCTGTTATAATTAAATAAATAATTTTATGGAAGCGTGCGGATCGCAGCATTCCCGCAAAGGAGTAAAGAAAACGGAACAGATCGTCGATATTGAGCGGATGGAACACGCGGTAGAGCTGTTTGGGAGCTTTGACGAGAACGTCAGGCTGCTGGAGAAAGAATATAATGTGGTGATCCTCTGCCGGGGAACGCAGGTCAAGGTGGCCGGCGAACCGGAGGGCGTCGCCTCCGCCGTCCGCGCCGTGCGGGGGCTGCTCTCCCTGATCGAGCAGGGCGAGCAGTTGACGGATCAAAACGTCCGCTACGTCATGGCGCTTGTCGCGGAGGGGCGGGAGGAGAAGATCCGCGAATTCTCCGGGGACTGCATCTGCATCACGGCGAAGGGCAGGCCGATCAAGGCGAAGACCCTCGCGCAGAAGGCCTATGTCGATACCATCCGCGGCAACACGGTCACGATCGCGGTCGGGCCGGCCGGCACGGGCAAGACGTATCTTGCCGTGGCCATGGCGGTGCGCGCGTTCCGGGGGCAGGAGGTCAACCGCATCATCCTGACGCGCCCGGCGGTGGAGGCCGGGGAGAAGCTCGGCTTCCTTCCGGGGGACCTGCAAAATAAAGTGGATCCCTATCTGCGGCCGCTGTACGACGCCCTGTTTGAGATGGTGGGGCCGGAGAACTACCAGCGCTTTGTGGAAAAGGGCAACATCGAGGTCGCGCCGCTCGCCTACATGCGCGGGCGCACGCTCGACGACTCGTTCATCATCCTCGACGAGGCGCAGAACACCACGCCCGACCAGATGAAGATGTTCCTGACGCGCCTCGGATATAACTCGAAGGTCGTCGTCAACGGCGACATCACGCAGATCGACCTGCCCGCGATCAAGCGCAGCGGGCTTGTCGAGGTGACAAAGATCCTCAAAGGGATCGAGGACATCGCGTTCATCCGCTTCACGGAGCGGGACGTGGTGCGCCACCGGCTTGTGCAAAATATCATCAAGGCCTACGAAAAATACGACGAAGGGAGAAACAGAGAGAATGGCGCTCGCAAAAGTTATCATCTCAAATCGTCAGAAGGAAATTAAAATCCCCACCGGAATCCGCCTTTTGATCCGGCGCTGCTGCGAGGCCGCTCTTCAGACCGAAGGCTTTCCGGAGACGGCGGAGATCAGCCTGAGCTTCGTCTCCAAGCAGGAGATCCGGAGCCTCAACGCCGAATTCCGCCGGGTGGACGCCGTCACGGATGTGCTCTCCTTTCCGCTCGGCGAGAACGGGAATTACGACCACGACCCGGAGACCGGCGCCCTGATGCTCGGCGACGTGGTCCTCTGTATGCAGAAAGCCGAGGAGCAGGCGGAGCTCTACGGCCACTCCCTCCAGCGCGAGGTCGCCTACCTGACCGTCCACTCGGTGCTGCACCTGCTGGGCTACGACCATGTCGACGGCGGGCTCGAGCAGGTCCGCATGCGGGAGCGCGAGGAGACCGTGCTCGCGAAGCTGGGGCTTCAAAGGGACGCCTCCTATGTAGGCGAGGAATAAAGCCCGACGGCCCCGGCGGAGATAAAATGTCCATCGGAGGGCCTCCCGTGCCGGCAAAAATGATTGACGCCTCCGGCCGCGGAATACCCGCGGGGGACGCCTCCTACGTCGGCGAGGAGTAGGGCCCCCGCGTCCCCAAAAGGCACAAGGCCGGGCAAGCTCCCGGCCGTGAAAGGATTTTTAGGCAGATGGAAGAGACCAAAGGCGCGTTTATCGCCATCGTCGGCCGGCCGAACGTCGGCAAAAGCTCGCTGCTGAACGCTTTTCTCGGCGAGAAAGTCGCCGCCGTCTCGGCAAAGCCGCAGACGACCCGCACGCGGATCACCGGCGTCCTGACCAAGGGCCCGCTGCAGCTCGTCTTTTTGGATACGCCCGGCCTGCACGAGCCGCGCAGCAAGCTCGCCGAATATATGGTGAAGCAGGTCCGCGAATCGGTCGCGGACGTGGATCTCGCCGTGCTGGTCACGGACCCGCTCGGGGAGATCGCCAAGGCGGAATCCGACCTGATGCGGCGCTTCAAGGAGCGGGGCCTTCCGGCCGTGCTCTGCGTCAACAAGATCGACCTTTTGCAAAAAAAAGGGGATATGCTCGCGAAGATCGCGGCCTTCTCCGGGGAGTTCGAGTTCGACCAGGTGATCCCGATCTCGGCCCTGACCGGAGACGGCCTCGATATTTTGCTTGAGGAGATCGGCAAATACGCGCAGCCCGGCCCGCACTTTTTTGAGGACGACGTGCTCACCGATATGCCGGAGCGGGCCGTCGCGGCCGAGCTGATCCGCGAAAAGCTGCTGACCGACCTCTCCGACGAAGTGCCGCACGGCATCGCGGTCGGCATCGAGAGCATGAAGGAGCGGGAGGATAAGGACCTCATCGACATCGAGGCCACGGTCTACTGCGAAAAGGAGAGCCACAAGGGCATCGTGATCGGCAAAAAGGGCGCGATGCTCAAAAGGGTCGGCATCGAGGCGCGGGAGGAACTGGAGCGCTTTCTCGGCTGCAAGGTCAACCTTCAGCTCTGGGTGAAAGTGAAGGAGGACTGGCGCAACCGCGAGGGGCTGCTGCGCAACTTCGGCTTCAGGGAACAGTAAAAACGTTCCGCCCGAGGTATCGGACGGAACGTCGCGAGTTTCGCGTTTTCCGGCCGGGGGCCGGAATTTCGGCTTCGCCGAAATCACGCAAAACATCGTCGTAACAGAAACAAAGTGTCGGACGGAACGTCGCGAGTTTCGCGTTTTCCGGCCGGGGGCCGGAATTTCGGCTTCGCCGAAATCACGCAAAACATCGTCGTAACAGAAACAAAGTGTCGGGCGGAACGGTATCGGACGGAACGTCGCGAGTTTCGCGTTTTTGGATCTTTTTTCCATCGGTTTTTCGGTTCAAGCTCAGAAACAGAGCAGGAAGTTACGCCTCGCGCCGGCCAAGCAAAACGCTGTCGAAAACGGCGGCCCCACCATTTTCCAAAACGGAGCCGCCGCCGCGAATTAGCGGATTTTCCCTCACATAGCGAAGCGGAAAAGACATAAACTGTCTTTGAACATATCTTTGCGATACGGAGGGGAAATCAGTGGAAGACAATAACTGGGATAGTTTCTTTAAAACCGGGAAAGTTTCGGATTATATTCATTATAGCGCCTCGAAGCGGAAGAGCCTCCATTCGAAATATAACGAGGGGGAAATCAAACCCGCTCTTGCCTCAGAGGTGGGGAAAAGCGACACCACCATGATCAAGCCGGCGCTTGCGGAGGACGTGGAGATCAAGCGTGCAGATGAAGACGGAGGGTTTGATCCTCAGGACACAGGACTATAAAGAAAGCGACAAGCTGCTGACCATCCTGACCAAGGATGCCGGCGTGGTGGCGGCGTACGCCGGCGGGGCCTCGAAGCTCAAAAACCGCTTCTCCTGCTGCGCGTCTCCGCTGTGCTACGCCGAGTTTGTCCTGTTTAAAAATCGGGAGAGATATACCGTCGACAGCGCCGAGCCCAAGGAGCTTTTTTTCGGGATCCGGCAGGACCTCACGAGCCTCTCGTACGCGAGCTATTTTTGCGAGCTCGCGATGGCCTGCATCCCGGCGGAGGAGCCCTCGGCGGAGATCCTGCGGCTGACGCTCAACACGCTGTATCTGTTGGAAAACAAAAAAAGATCGCCCGAGCAGCTCAAAGCGGTCTATGAACTGCGCCTGATGAGCGTCTCCGGCTTCCGGCCCGACCTCGTCGCGTGCAGCGAGTGCGGCGAATACGAAAAAGAACGGGTTTGGTTTTCGGCGGCGGAGGGCAAGGTCTGCTGCGGCGACTGTATGCCGTCCGGGGAGCCGGGGAGGCTCCCGCTCTCCAAAGGCGCCTTCTTCGCGGCGCGCCACATCGCCTACGCCCCGGATGAAAAGCTCTTTTCCTTTACAGTCGGCGGCGAGGCGCTCCGGGAGCTTTCCGCGGCGGCGGAGCAATACGTGCTCTGCCGGACCGAGCGAAATTACAGGACCCTCGACTTTTTAAAAAGCGTCGGGGGCATGAATACATAGAACGTGGCGTTTTGGGAACGCCGTTTTTTATCATCGGGGGAAAATAAAACATGACTGAAAACAGACATTATCACGCCTTGGAGCTGGACAAGATCCTTGAACGGCTCGCCGATCTCGCCGGGTGCGAGGACAGCCGCCAGATGGCGCTCCACACCGAGCCCGCGACGACGCTGCGCGAGGCCTCCCGCCAGATGGGGTTCACGGCCGACGCCCACACGATGCACAGCCGCTACGGGGCGCCCACCCTGCGCGGGATGAAGAACGTCTGCGGGACCCTGCGCCGGGCGCAGATGGGCGCGACGCTCGCGCTGAGCGAATTTTTGGAGGTCGAGCGGTTTCTCGCCGCGCTGCGCGAGATGAAGGCGTTCCGCGGCAATTTCGACGGCGGGGAGAACACCTCGCTGGACCCGCTTTTTGAGAGCCTCTCGCCGAACCGCGCCTTGGAGGAAAAGATCGGCTTCATCGTCGTCTCCGAGGAGGAGGTCAGCGACACCGCGAGTTCCGAGCTTGCCGACATCCGCCGGAAGATCAAAAATTCTCAGGCGAAGGTCCGCGAGGCGCTCGACCATATGATCCACTCCCAGACCTACTCAAAATTCCTGCAGGACCCGATCGTGACCATGCGGGACGGCCGCTACTGCGTCCCGGTCAAATCCGAGTACCGCTCGGAGGTCAAGGGCATGGTGCACGACACCTCCGGCTCGGGCGCGACGATCTTCATCGAGCCGGCCTCCGTCGTCGAGGAGAACAACGAGACGCGCGTCCTGAAGGCGAAGGAGCAGGAGGAGATCCAGCGGATTCTCTATAACCTCTCGCAGGAGATCGGCGCGGGCGCGGACAGGCTCACCGCCGACTACTCCGCGCTGATCGAGCTGGATTATCATTTTGCCAAAGCGCGCCTCGCCGACGCGATGGACGCCTCCGCCCCGGCCCTGACCGACGACGGGATCGTCAGGCTCGTCCGCGCCCGCCACCCGCTGATCGACCGCAAGAGGATCGTCCCGGTGGATATTTCGATCGGCGCGGACTTCGACGTGCTCGTCATCACCGGCCCGAATACCGGCGGCAAGACCGTCGCGCTCAAGACGCTCGGCCTGCTGACGCTGATGGCCATGTGCGGCCTGATGATCCCGGCCGGCGAATCGAGCTCGGTTTCCGTGTTCGGCTCCGTCTTCGCCGACATCGGCGACGAGCAGAGCATCGAGCAGAGCCTTTCCACATTCTCGTCCCATATTTATAACACGATCCATATTCTGGCCGAGGCCGACGACCGCAGCCTCGTGCTGCTCGACGAGCTCGGCGCGGGCACCGACCCGACGGAGGGCGCGGCCCTCGCCATCGCGATCCTCGAGCGGCTCAAGCTCTACGGCGCGAAGCTCGCGGCGACGACCCACTACCCGGAGATCAAAATCTATGCGTTACAGACGCCGCGCGTCGAGAACGCCTGCTGCGAGTTCGACGTGCAGACGCTCACCCCGACTTTCAAGCTGCTGATCGGCGTTCCGGGCCGGAGCAACGCGTTCGCGATCTCCGAGCGCCTCGGCATGGACCCAACGGTTGTCGAGCGGGCGAAAGATTTCATCACCGGGGAGAACATCCGCTTTGAGGAGGTTGTGACGAAGCTCGAAAACAGCCGCCGCGAGGTCGAGGAGGAGCGGGCGAAGGCGGCCCTCTTCCGCGCCGAGGCCGAGCGCATCAAGCGGGAGGCCGAGAAAAAGGCGGCCCAGCTTGACGCCGACCGCGAAAAAGAGATGGAGCAGGCCCGCCTCACGGCGAAAAAGGTGATGGAGAAGGCCCGCTACGAAGCCCAGAAGCTGGTCGACGAGATCGGCGACCTCAAAAAGCAGGTCAGCGCCGAGAACGCCGTCGACATGGCCGCCCGCGCAAGGGCGCAGATGAAGGACGGCATCAAAAAGATCCAAGAGATCGCCGACCCGGTGCTGAGCCGCGACGAGGGCTACGTCCTGCCGCGGGCGCTCAAGCGCGGCGACACGGTGCGCATAAACGGCCTGACCAAGGAGGGTACGGTGATCGGCGACCCCGACGGCGCGGGCTATTGCACGGTGCAGACCGGCATCGTCAAGACGAAGGTGAACGTCAGCGAGCTGCGGCTGATCGAAAATAAGGCGAAAAAGACCACCCTCGGCGGAGGCAGCGTCACCAAGTCGATCGAGAACGCGTCCAGAAGGGCGGCGGCCTCGGAGCTCGACCTGCGCGGCATGGACCTGGAGAGCGCGCTCCTGGAGCTCGACCGCTTCCTCGACGAATGCGTTCTCATGAATTTCCAGACCGTATCCATCATCCACGGAAAGG
>CAZAAR010000043.1:0-2860 GCA_964483415.1 uncultured Oscillospiraceae bacterium | reverse complement strand
GATGCATGGCCGCGCTACGGTGCAGATCATACACGGCAAGGGCACCGGCGCGCTGCGCGCGGGCGTCCAACGGGAACTGAAGAAAAACAAAGCCGTCCGCTCCTACCGCCTCGGTGTCTATGGAGAAGGGGAGACCGGCGTGACGATTGTGGTGCTGAAATGATGAAAAATGTCAAGTGGATCGAGACGCCGGTCGGCGTATTAAAGGCCGTGGAAGAGGACGGTTTTCTGACGGAGCTGGATTTTGCGCACAAAGAAAAAACCGCCCCGTGCTCAAAAGATTCCACGGCCGCGGAGCCGTGCTCAAACGACTCGGCCTCGGCGGAACAATGCTTAAGCGACTCCGCCGTGCTCAACGAGACCGGGCGGCAGCTCCGGGACTATTTTTCCGGGAAAAGAAAGAATTTTGATCTGCCGCTCCGGGCAAGGGGTACGGAATTTCAGAGGGCCGTCTGGGACGCGCTGCTGGCGATCCCCTACGGTGAGGCGCGGACCTACGGCGAGATCGCCGCGGCGGTCGGCAGACCCGGGGCGGCGCGGGCCGTCGGCATGGCCTGTCACGACAACCCGATCGCGGTCGTGATCCCCTGCCACAGGGTACTCGGCGCCGGGGAGCGGCTGAACGGCTACGGCGGCGGGCTCGACAACAAAGCGCGGCTGCTTGAGCTGGAGGGCGCCTCCTACCAAAAATAATCGGAACGCGTACATAATCATCAAGGGCCGCGGCCTGTTCCGGAGGGAACGGGCTGCGGCCCTGTGCGTTTGGACGGTTGTGAATTCGAAAAGTTTTTTGGAGCGTTCCCGCGCGGGGATTAGAAATAAGCGGAGGGGGAGACGGGGGCGAATAACTTTTCGCGCCTCTCGTGGGCGCGGGAATGGAACCGGCTCGCCCGCGCTCCGGCGTGCTTTTACGGTCGGACCGCGCTCTTGGCGTGCCGGCGTCGGGCCCGCATTCCGCGGGCGCGCCAGGCGTTCAATGCGGGTCCTCGGTTGCCATAAGGTGGGGCTGTGCCCCTGCGCGTGCGGACGGCCGAGTCGATTGCGCCGCCTTGCCGCCCGTGCCGCGTTTTTCGCGGGCGGAAGGGATGTTTCACAGACGTTCGGCGTCAGAGCCCTGCACAGGGGCCCCTGCCGCGCCCCCGCGGGCTCGCCGAGCGTTCAATGCGGGTCCTCGATTGCCATAAGGTGGGGCTGTGCCCCTGCGCGTGCGGACGGCCGAGTCGATTGCGCCGCCTTGCCGCTGTTGACATAGCTGCGTTCCCTCGGGCGCACAGATTGTTCCGGGCGGAGCCGCCCGCGCGAAGGTTCAGGCGTGGATAAATTTCAGCCTCGGGTATCTCGGCAGGCCGTTTTCGGTTTTATAGTCCGGCGCGCCCTGAATGAGCGGCAGCGCGTAATCAAAATAGGGCTGCAAGATGCCGTTTCCGGCCTCATTGATCCATTCCCTCGGCACGGTCTTCTCCGCGTTGGCGACCCGCGCGAGATCGACGAGCTTGATGATACAGCGGTATTCGCCGGATTCCGGGCGCTCAAAGGCGACCATCTTGCCGGTTGAGCCGGAGACGGCGGCCTCCACGGCGGCCTTTCCGGCGAGGAAGGCCTCGTCGACGTCGGTCTTCGACGCGCAGTGCGCGCCGCACCGCTGGAGCAGCGAGAGCTCGATGCCGCGGACCTTCGCGCCGGTGCGGTCGCGGAGCATCCGGGCGAGCGTGGCCGCGAGCCCGCCGAGCTGGGCGTGGCCGAAGGAATCGGTGCTTTTGGCAAGGTCGCTGCCGTACTCGCTGACGAAGCGGCCGTCTTTGTCGCGGATGCCCTCGGAGACGGCGATCACGGTATGCGGATGGTCTTTGCGGTAGGCGTCGACGTCGCGGAAAAACGCCTCCGCGTCGAACGTCACCTCCGGCAGATAGACGAAGGCCGGGCCCTCGCCCGAGACGGAGGCGAGGGCCGCCGCCGCCGCCAGCCATCCGGCGTGGCGGCCCATAGTCTCGATGACGACGATCGTCTCCTTGTCGTAGACCGCCGCGTCCTTGACGACCTCGGCGACCGAGGTGGCGATGTATCTGGCCGCGGAGCCGAAGCCCGGGCAGTGGTCGGTGCCGACAAGGTCGTTGTCGACGGTCTTCGGGATGCCGATCACGCGGCATGCCCAGCCGGCGCGCTCCATATATTTGGAGATTTTGCTGCAGGTGTCCATGCTGTCGTTGCCGCCGTTATAAAAGAAATAGCGGATGTCGTATTTTTGAAAGATCTCGAGGATGCGCCGGTAATCCGCGTCGTCCTCGTCGGCGTTTTTCAGCTTATACCGGCAGCTCCCGATCAAAGAGGAGGGCGTATTCAGGAAGAGCGCGAGCTCGGCCGGATCCTCTTTGCCCATATCGGCGATCTCGTCGCCGAGCACGCCCTTGATGCCGTGGCGGGCGGCGAGGACGCGGGTGATGCAGCCGGTCTCCAGCGCGGTTTTGATGACCCCGTAGGCGCTGGCGTTGATGACGGAGGTGGGCCCGCCGGATTGCCCGATCAGGCAGGCGCCCCTGAGTTCGCTCATGAAATTTCCACCCTTTCTTTTTAGATAATATTCTCTCAAGGTTCTGCCAATATTTTACTTGAAAAAAGCGGCGGATGCAATGCAAGGAATTGCCAAAAAACAAGTTCTCTGCTATACTATTTTCGTGATTCTTTTATTGGAAACGGGAGGAACATCCGAATGGCCGGATACAGAAGAAAAAGCGCTCCCGCGCCGCTGGTCGTGACGGTCCTGCTGATCGCCGCGACCGCCGCCGCGGTTTTGATCGCGCCGCGGTTTATGGAAGACAGCGCCCCGGAGGAGGAATACCCGTGGATCGAGGCGGACGAGGCG
>CAZAAR010000042.1:15235-15875 GCA_964483415.1 uncultured Oscillospiraceae bacterium | reverse complement strand
TATGTCTGCTATCCGGCAGACTGGTTCAATCAATAAGTTATGGCAAAAAAAATGCCGTTCCGAAAGGAACGGCATTTTTTTTATGCGGACGGTCCGCGGCAGTCCGGCGGCAACGGTCCGTTCACGGCTTGGCTGTGAGCGGCCTAACCGCAGCCGGGGGCAAGCGAATGTTTGCGGCCGGGTGGGGCGACCGCTTGCAATCGAGGGGGGCGGGTGGTAAAATAACGGTATTCTATGTTCATCAAGGAGAGGAAGCCATGCAGGATTACCGCATCATCGACGCGCACACCCATATCTACCCGGAAAAGATCGCGGAAAGGGCCACCGGCGCAATCAGCGAGTTTTACCGGATGCCGATGCGCTACCTCGGAAGCAGCGAGTCGCTGATTGAATCCGGCAGACGGATCGGCGTTGAAAAATATCTGGTCTGCTCCGTGGCGACGATCCCGCAGCAGGTCCCGGCCATCAACGATTTCATCCTCGGCGCGTGCGCGAAGCATCCGGAATTTCTCGGCTTCGGCGCCATGCACCCGGGTTATGAGGATATCGGCGGCGAGCTTCGGCGGATCAAGGCGCTGGGCCTTCGCGGGGTCAAGCTGCATCCGGATTTTCAGCAGTTCTATATCGACGACGGCGCGGC
>CAZAAR010000042.1:0-15225 GCA_964483415.1 uncultured Oscillospiraceae bacterium | reverse complement strand
GACATGTTTCTGCTGATTCACCTCGGCGACGACAAACGGCCCTATTCCGATCCGAAGCGAATGGCCTCCGTGATCGGGAAGGTCCCCGGGCTCAAGGTCATCGGCGCGCACTTCGGCGGCTACGCGGTCTGGTGGGATAACCTCGAAACGTACCGCCCGGGCAGCATCGTGTTCGACATCTCAAGCTCGCTCTTCCTGCTTGATAAGGAAACGGCGTACAAACTTTTTGACCGCTACGGCATGGAGAGCTTCTTTTGGGGCACCGATTTCCCGATGTGGGACCACAGGGAGGAGCTCGAGCGGTTTTTAGCCCTCGGCCTCTCGGAGGAGCAGAACCGCATGATTCTCTACGACAATTTCGCCCGCTATTACGGGCTGGAGTGACCGGGGAACGCCCCGGCCCCGGCGGGGAAGCACCCAACCGCCGCCGGGGAGCGTCCGACCGCGACAGGGAAGCGCCCGGTCCCAGCCTCGCAGCAAAAAAACATATATATCCGTCAGAAAAGCCGGCCAAAAACGTCCGCCAAACGCTTGACACGCGGGCGTTTTTCTTATATAATAAACAAGGTTTATATTGTAAAGCAAACCGCTTTACAAAAGGAGGCGAACGCGGTGGCGAAGGATATGACGATCACGGTGCTTTTCGATTTTTACGGGGATATCCTGACCGAAAAGCAGCAGGAGGTCATCGATTATTATTATAACGACGACCTGTCGCTCGCGGAGATCTCCGAGCACCTGAATATCACCCGCCAAGGCGTCCGCGACTCGATCAAGCGCGCGGAGGCGATTTTGCTCGACATGGAGGAGCGCCTCGGCTTGGTCAAACGCTTCCGCGCCATCCAAAACGGGCTTGACCGGATCATCGGCGAGGCCCGGCAGATCGACAGCGAGAGTCTCCGCGGCTCGACGATCCGGGAGATCAACAAGCATACCGCGAAAATCATCGAGATCGCGGAACATCTCAACGACTGACGGAGGCGGCAATGGCGTTTGAAGGGTTATCCGAAAAGCTCGGCGCGGTATTCAAAAAGCTGAGAAATAAGGGCAAGCTCAGCGAGGCCGACGTCAAGGCGGCGATGCGTGAGGTTCGGCTCGCGCTGCTTGAGGCCGACGTCAACTATAAGGTCGCGAAGGATTTCGTCGCGAAGGTGACGGAGCGCGCGGTCGGGGCCGAGGTGCTCGAGAGCCTGACGCCCGCCCAGCACGTCGTCAAAATCGTCCACGAGGAGCTGATCTCCCTGATGGGCGATCAAAACGGCGCGAGAATCAACTTTTCGAGCAAGATCCCAACCATCCTGATGATGGTGGGGCTTCAGGGCTCGGGCAAAACCACCCATTCTGGCAAGCTGGCCGTTTATTTTAAGAAAGCGGGGAGAAGGCCGCTGCTCGTCGCCTGCGACGTCTACCGCCCGGCCGCGATCGAGCAGCTCAAGGTGGTCGGCAAACAGGCGGATGTCCCGGTCTTTGAAATGGGGCAGGGCGACCCGGTTGAGATCGCGAAGAAGGCCGTGGCCCACGCGAGGGATTACGGCGACGACATCGTGATCCTCGACACGGCCGGACGCCTGCACGTCGACGAGAAGCTGATGGACGAGCTGCTCCGGATGAAGGAGGCGCTGCATCCTGAGGAGATCCTGCTGGTCGTGGACGCCATGACCGGTCAGGACGCCGTCAACGTGGCCTCCGCCTTCGACGAGAAGCTCGGCATCACCGGCACCGTCCTGACGAAGCTCGACGGCGATACCAGAGGCGGCGCGGCGCTTTCGGTCCGCGCGGTCACCGGCAGGCCGATCAAATTCGCGGGCACCGGCGAGAAGCTCACGGACCTCGAGCCGTTCCACCCGGACCGGATGGCCTCAAGAATCCTCGGCATGGGCGACGTGCTGACATTGATCGAGAAGGCCGAGGAGCAGTACGACGCGAAGCAGGCCGAGCAGCTTTCCAAGAAGCTCGGCGACAACAGCTTCGGCCTCGACGACCTGCTCGACCAGATGAAACAGGTGCGGAAGATGGGCTCCTTCGGGCAGCTGATCTCGATGTTCCCCGGCGCGAAAAAGAAGATCTCCGACGAGGAAGCCGCCGCGGGCGAACGGCAGATCACCCAAACGGAGGCCATCATCAACTCGATGACCTACAGAGAGCGCCGCAAGCCCTCCGTCCTCAACGCCTCGCGCAAGAAGCGCATCGCGGCGGGCAGCGGGACCAAGGTCGAGGATGTCAACCGCCTGCTGCGGCAGTTCGAGCAGATGCAGAAGATGATGAAGCAGCTCTCCGGCAGCGGCAAGCAGGGCAAAAAGATGCGCCAGATGCTCTCGCAGATGCAGGGCGGCGGCACACCGGGCGGGATGCCGCCGATGGGCGGCGGAATGCCCTTTTAACTCGTTTCACAGGCCGTAAGCCTTGAATCATTTTTGTTTATCATGTAATTTATAGGAGGAAAAACGAATGTCCGTCAAAATCAGATTGCGCCGCATGGGCGCCAAAAAAAGTCCATTTTACCGCATCGTTGTCGCGGATTCCCGCTATCCGCGCGACGGCCGCTTTATCGAGGAGCTTGGCTATTATGACCCTACCAAGGAGCCGTCCGTCATTAAGGTCGATGAGGAGAAAATCCGCCAGTGGATTTCCAGCGGTGCTCAGCCGACCGACACGGTCAAGGCGCTCCTGAAGATCGAAGGGGTCCTCTGATGTCGGAAATCAATATGGAAGAACTGCTTGCGACAATTGCCCGCGGGCTGGTCGAGGATAAGGACGCCGTCAGCATCAGCGTCGACGGGCCGGACGAGGAAGGCAACGATGTCTATCATCTGCATGTCTCCGCCTCCGATATGGGCAGAGTGATCGGCCGGCAGGGCAAAATCGCCCGCGCCATCCGCACCCTGATGCGCACTGCCGCGAACCGCTGCGGCAAAAAGGCCGTCGTAACGATTGAATAAACCAATCGGAATGCCCCCATCTTAGGATGAGGGCATTCTGCAAACAAGAAAAGGATACGAAAAAAGCCATGCGAAAGGAATTTCTCGAAGTCGGCGAGATCGTCACGATCCACGGCGTCAAAGGATATTTCCGCCTCTATCCGTGGTGCGACGACGGCGATCTCGACGGCGCAAGATTCATGTACCTCGAAAACGGAAAAGCGAGGTACGAGGTGGAGGACGTCAAGCCCCATAAAAACATCTATCTTGTCAAATGGAAGGGGATCGACACGCCCGAGGAGGCCGTCAAGTTCCGCGGAAAGACCGTCTACATGCGCCGGGACGAGATCCCAATGGGGGAGGGCGATTACTTCATCCAGGACCTCGAGGGGCTCTCGGTCGTGGACCGGGACGACCCCGGGCGCCGCTTCGGCGTCCTCAAGGAGGTCGCCCGGACCGGCGCGAACGACGTCTACTGCGTGAAGGCGGACGACGGCGCCGAGACGTGGATCCCGGCGATCCCGGACGTCATAGACGGGGTGGATCTTGAGCACGGCGTGCTGCGGATTTTCCCGATGAAAGGACTTTTTGACGATGCGGATTGACATCATGACGCTGTTTCCGGAGATGTGCGAGGCGGTGCTCGGTTCGAGCATCCTCGGCCGCGCGAGGCGGGCGGGGCTCATTGAGGCGCGCTGCCACAACATCCGGGACTACTCGCGGGAGAAGCATCAAAAGGCGGACGACGCCCCCTACGGCGGCGGCAGCGGCATGATTATGCAGGCGGACCCGATTTTCCGGTGTTATGAGCACGTCTGCGGGGAGCTGTGCTCAAAGCCGCATACGATCTATCTTTCACCCAAGGGCACCGTGCTCACGCAGCAAAAAGCGGTCGCGCTCTCCCGTGATTACGACAGTTTGCTGCTGCTCTGCGGGCATTACGAGGGCGTGGACGAGCGCGTTTTGGAGGAGATTGTCGACGAGGAGATCTCGCTGGGCGACTTTGTGATCACCGGCGGGGAGCTCGCGGCGCTCGTGCTCACCGACGCCGTCGCAAGGCTTTGCGACGGCGTGCTCTCCGAGGACACCTGCTTCGAGGAGGAGAGCCACTATGCCGGGCTGCTCGAATACCCGCAGTATACGAGGCCGCGGGAATGGCATGACAAAGAGGTTCCGGAGGTGCTTCTCTCCGGCAACCACGGGGAGATCGCCGCGTGGCGGCGCCAAAAATCGCTGGAGATCACGGCCGACCGGAGGCCCGATCTGCCGGGCGGGACACATAAATAAATAAAAGGACGGGAATGCTGTGACGGGAACCATCGTCAACGCGCTGGCGGTCGTTTTGGGAGGACTCGCCGGTCTCTTATTTAATAAAGGCATCGGCGAGTCCCTCAAGGACGCCATTTTTAAGGTGGAGGGGGTCGCCGTGCTCATCATCGGGCAGAGCGGCCTGATCGCCAACATGTTCACCGTCGCGGCGGACGGCGCGCTCTCCGATTCCGGCGGCATGCTGCTGCTCATCTCGCTCGTATTGGGCACGCTCTGCGGCGAGCTGCTTCGGATCGACGACCGGATGAGCGCCTTCGGCGTCTTTATTGAGCACCGCATGAAGGCCGAGGGTTTCGCCAAGGGCTTTGTCAGCGCCTCCATCATCTTTTGCGTCGGCTCGATGGCGATCATCGGGGCGCTAAACGACGGCCTCTCCGGCGACAGTTCCGTCCTGTTCGTCAAAAGCGTGCTGGACGGCGTCACCGCGATGGTGCTCGCCTCCACGATGGGGGCGGGCGTGCTGGCGGCGGCGATTCCGGTCCTGCTCTATCAGGGCGCGATCTCGCTGTTCGCGGGGTCGCTCTCCGGCTTTTTCGACCTCTTTCCGGACCTGCTTTCGCAGATCTCGATGGTCGGCTACACGATCGTTTTGTGCATCGGGATCAACTTCCTCTTTGGGCCGAAAATCAAGACCGCGAACCTGATCCCCGCCATTTTCGTTCCGCCGCTTTATAATTTATTGATGATGATGAAGGATTTGTGGCGATAATGCACAAACTATGTCATTTCATTCCGCTCCGGATAGGGGATTTCGGGAAATATTTCTTCAATCCGTTGCATCTTTTTTTGGGGATGCTATAATAATTAAAAGAATCTTTTGCTGCAATATAAGGAGAAATGATTATGTTTTCGAGCGAAGTGAAAGTTCAGAATCAGGTCGGCCTTCACGCCCGCCCCGCGACTTTCTTCATTCAGAAAGCCAACGAGTATAAATCCTCCATCTGGGTCGAAAAAGAGGAGCGCAGAGTCAACGCGAAATCGCTGCTGGGCGTTTTGTCTCTGGGGATCGTCGGTGGCACCGACATCAAGATTATCGCCGACGGCGCTGATGAACAGGCCGCAGTGGAGGGCCTTGTGAAGCTTGTCCAATCCGGTTTCTCTGACTGACCGATATGCAAAATCAGCGCCGCAGATAGTGATATTTGCGGCGTTTTTTCTTCCAGCTTTAGCGTGAAAAAACCCCCGGTTCTACCGGGGGTAGGCAAAAAGAGCTTTAGCGTGAGAAAAACCTCCTGATGATATAATAGTAAAGGTTTGGCAACCGCATTACTAAGAATATCAGGAGGTTTTTGACATGGGAGAGATAAAGAGTACATCACACTCGAAGTGGAGATGCGAATACCACATAGTATTTGCACCAAAGTATAGGCGGAAAGAAATATATGGGAAGCTGAAAGGAGACATAGGAGATATTCTACGGAAGCTATGCGAGCAAAAGAAAGTGGAAATAATGGAAGCAAGAGCATGCTCCGACCACATACATATGCTGGTATGTATCCCACTATATATAAGTATAGCAGAATTCATGGGATATCTCAAGGGAAAGAGTAGTTTGATGATTTTCGACCGCCATACGAATTTAAAGTACAAATATGGGAGCAGGCATTTTTGGGCACGAGGATATTTCGTTGATACAGTAGGGCGAAATGAGCGTGCTATTAAAGAATATATCAAAAACCAGTTGGAAGAAGATTATACAAAAGATCAGATGACACTCAAGGAATATGTAGACCCGTTTACGGGTAGCAAGAATAAGTAGGCAAAAAAAGACAGCCGCTTAAGCGGCTGCCCGAGATAGTAATGCGGTGTCAAACTTCCATGCCCCTTGAGGGGCTAAGTCCGTATTTGGCCCTTTTAGGGCCTGTGCAAACCACTAGTTTACTAGTGGTTCTGATTGTGAAGAAAGGAGGCGTCCGGCATGGAGAACCCGCGTCTGCCGTATTTGAGGGAAAAAACGCGCGCCCTGCCGCTTGAGCCGGGCGTCTATATCATGCACGAAAAGAGCGGCAGGGTCATCTACGTCGGCAAGGCGAAAAAGCTCAAAAACCGCGTGACGAGCTATTTTCGCAACGTGGAGAAGCACCCGCCGAAGGTCTACAAGATGGTCGAGCACGTCTGGGACTTCGATTATATTGTCACGGACAGCGAATTCGAGGCACTGATCCTCGAGTGCTCGCTCATTAAACAATACGCGCCGAAATACAACATTCTGCTCAAAGACGACAAAGGTTACAGCTATGTGCGCGTCTCCCCCGGGCCTTACAGCAGGCTGACGGGCGTCCTGCAAAAAGCGGACGACGGCGCGGCGTACCTCGGGCCCTACATGAGTTCCTTCGTCGTGCGGCAGACGGTCGCGGAGGCGAACAAGGCCTTTATGCTGCCGACCTGCAACAAAAAGTTCCCGCAGGAGTTTCGCAGGGGACGGCCCTGCCTAAACTATTATATCAAACAGTGCATGGGCGTCTGCCGGGGCAGGATCTCGGAGGGCGAGTACGCCGAGGCGCTCGATCAGGCGCTGGATTTCATCAAGGGCGGCAGCGCCGCCTCGATCGCGAAGCTGACCGAGCGGATGGAGGCCTGCGCCGGGAACGAGGAATACGAGCGCGCGGCGGCCCTGCGGGACCGGATCCGCGCGATTGAGCGCATCACCGAGCGGCAGAAGGTCGTCTTCTCCAAGGCGGAGGAGCAGGACGTCGTGGCGCTCGCCAAAAACGGGGAGGACACCTGCGCCGTCGTGCTCAAATTCCGCGGCGGCCGTCTGGTGGACAAGGACGAATACCTGCTCAAGGAGCTGGGCACGGAGCCCGCCTCCGTCGCCGAGTTCCTGCGCGGCTACTATCTTGAAAAAAAGGACATTCCGCCGCTGGTCGCCCTCCACGAGGACTGCGAGGACCGGGAGCTGCTCGCGCGGTGGCTCTCCGAAAAGCGCGGCAAAAAGACCGTCATCACGGTCCCGCAAAAGGGCGATCAGAAAAAGACCGCCGACATGGCCTACAACAACGCGGCGGAGCAGCTCTCCCACGAAAGCGCCGTCACCGGCAGGGAGGTGGCCGTCTTGGACGAGCTCGCGCGCCTGCTGGGGATGGCGCGGGCCCCGAAGGTCATCGAGGCCTACGATATCTCCAACTTCGGCGCGGAGACGGTCGTCGGCGGCATGGTCGTCTACGAGAACGCGCGGCCCAGGCGCGCCGACTACCGGAAATTCGCGATCAAGGACGCGCGGGCGCCGGACGACTACGCCTGCATGGCCGAGATGATCCGGCGGCGGTTCGCGCGCTATTTCGCGGAAAAAGAGGGCGGGACGGGCTTCGGCCGGCTGCCGGACCTGATCCTGCTCGACGGCGGAAAGGGCCACGTCGGCACGATCCGGCCGCTGCTGCGGGAGATGGGGATCGACGTGCCGGTCTTCGGCATGGTGAAAGACAACCGGCACCGCACCCGCGCGATCGCAGAGGACGGCGGCGAGATCGCGATCTCCGCGGTGCAGAGCGTCTTCTCGTTCGTCACGGCGATTCAGGACGAGGTGCACCGCTACTCCATCGGGTACAGCCGCGCGAGGCACAGCAAAACCTCGTTCGCCCTGTCGCTGACGAAGGTCAAGGGCATCGGCGAAAAGCGCGCGAAGGCCCTGATGCGGTATTTTAAGACCATCAAGGCGCTGCGGGAGGCGCCCGTGGAGGAGCTTGCCGCGGTGGAGGGCATGACGAGGCCCGCCGCGGAGGAGCTGCGCCGCTTTTTAAATGAGGAGGCCTGACCGGATTTTTCCGGAGGCGGTTCCTGATCTTGACATTCCCCGGAAAACAAACGATAATAGGGAATACGGAGCGTGAGGATATGAGAGTGATCACCGGAACGGCGAAGGGCAAACGCCTGATCGCGCCGGAGGGGAAGGACACCACCCGGCCGACGGCCGAAAGGGTCAAGGAGGGCCTGTTTTCCGCGATCCAGTTTTTGCTGGAGGAGGCGGAGGTGCTCGATCTGTTTGCGGGCTCGGGCCAGCTCGGGATCGAGGCGCTCTCCCGCGGCGCGAAGAAAGCCGTCTTTGTCGACAGCGCCAGAGAGGCCGTCTCTTGCATCAAAGAGAATCTCACGAACTGCGGCTTTTCCGGGAAATCCTACGTCCATCAGGCGGACGTACAGAGCTATCTCGCCGGCGCGCGGGAGGAATTCGATATCGTCTTTCTGGACCCGCCCTACGCGGACGAGGCGGTCACGGCGCTGCTGCCGAAGGTGGGGCCGCTCGTGAAACCCGGCGGCGTAGTCCTCTGCGAGATCCAAAAGCGCGGCGATCTGCCGGAATCCGCCGGCGGCCTGCGTATTTATAAAGAATACCGCTACGGCCGGACCAAGATCATCCAATACCGCAAGGCGTCCGGGGATTGATGCCTCCGGGCCGTTTTTTCGCATCCGAACGGGTGCGTCTTTCACAAAAAAACAGGAATGTTTTCGCGCGCATATGCGCGGGGGAGGAGTCGGAGGCGCGGAGGAAACCGCGTTTTCGCAGCGAGGTATTAAATGAGAGTTGCCGTCTGCCCGGGCAGTTTTGACCCGGTGACCTATGGACATCTGGATATTATTCACCGGGCCGCGGCCCTGTTCGACAAGGTCATCATTTTGGTGGTGACGAACCCGGAAAAGCGCTGCGTCTTCACCGCGGAGGAGCGCTGCGACATGATCCGCCGGATGGTCGCGGGCATCCCGAACGCGGAGGTTGACAGCTACGGGGGCCTGCTCGCGGAGTACTGCCGGGCGCGCGGCGCCGCCGCCATCGTCAAGGGACTGCGCGCCGTGTCGGATTTTGAGTATGAGTTTCAGATGGCGCTCGCCAATAAAAAACTTTTGCCGGATGCGGACACCCTGTTTCTGACCACCAGCGCAGAGAACATGTACCTCAGTTCCAGCTTGGTGCGGCAGATCGCGTCGCTTGGCGGGGACATCTCCCCGTTCGTTCCGGAGATGATCCGGGATGAGATCGCGGCCCGCCTGCAAGAGATTGAAAATCCGTAAAGAAACTAATAGATGGAGGTCGTTTTATGAGTATCGAGGAGACTTTGGACCAGCTTGATGAGCTGATTGACCGTTCTTGGTCGCTGCCGCTGACCGGGGGCAGATGTGTGGTCGACGCCGATAAAGTGCGCGAGCTTCTGGACGAGATCCGTCTCAATATGCCCACGGAGATCCGTCAGGCGCAGTCCATCGTCGCGGACCGCACCGAGATTGTGAACGCCGCCAAACGGGAGGCCGAGGCCATCATCGCCCGCGCCGAGAAGCGCGCCGCCGGCATGGTCGATGAGCAAGAGATCGTGCGCCTGAGCAAATCCAAGGCGCAGGAGATCGCCCAGCAGGCGCAGCAGCAGAGCCGCGAGATGCGTCAGGCGGCCAAGGATTTTGTCGACAACATTCTGAAGAATACCGAGGAGACGCTGAGCGGCTCCGTCACGGAGGTTCGGAATACCCGCGCCGCTTTCCGTCAGGCGCAGCAGAAGCCCCCGTCCGCGTAATAAAGTTGCCCCGGCGGCGTCTGTGGCCGGGGGCCGATCAGCCGAGAGCTTCCGCGGCGGGGAATCCCCGCCGCGGTTTTTCTTGAGAGAGCCTCGTTTTTTTGAGAGCGGGCGCTTCCCGTGGCCGCCGAACAGTCCGCGCGGATCGGCGGTTCCATGGAGGGCGCGCCTCAAAAGCCCGCTTTTCCGGGAAAACATTTTTGCGCCAAAAAACACCCCCCAAGCCCCGGGAACGGGGCTTATTTTTATGCCCGTTTCGGCGGCGGAGCGCTGTTTTTGGGGGACGGGGCCGGCCGGCCGCCGCTTAGTCCAAAAAAAGCCGGGATTTTGCGCCCACTATTTTCCCAAAACGCTTGCAATTTCAGGCAAAGGCATTATAATATAACTTGTAATGGGAAACAGTGGGGAATCGTGGGTAACATCTTCCACAATTTCCGCCAAATCGCGCGGGGGAGGGATGCCGGTGTTTATCGGAGAGTACACATACAGCCTCGACGAAAAAGGACGCGTCAGCATCCCGGCCAAGCTCCGGGACGCGCTCGGCGCGGATTTCATCCTGACCCGGGGGCTTGACGGCTGCGTGGCGGCCTATTCGCTGGAGGCGTGGGAATCGCTCTCCGCGCGGATCGCCGCCCTGCCCACCGCGAAGGCGAGGGACCTCAAGCGCTTCATGTTCGCGAGCGCCACGCAGGTCGCGCCGGACAAGCAGGGCCGCGTGCTCGTGTCTCCGCCGCTGCGCGGCTATGCGGAGCTCGAAAAGGACGTCTCCGTGATCGGCGCGAACGACCACGTCGAAATCTGGGACCGCGAGAAATGGGAGGGCCGCCGCGACGGGCTGACCTCCGACTATATCGCGGGCGCGATGGACGAGGTGTCGTTCTGATGTCGGAGGAAGCGTTCAGCCACGTCCCGGTGCTCCTCGAGGAAGTGCTGGAGCTTTTAAACGTCCGGGAGGACGGCGTCTACGTCGACGGAACGGTCGGCGGCGCCGGGCACGCCTGTGAGATCGCGAAGCGCCTATCCGCCGGCAGGCTGATCGGCCTTGATAAAGACCCCGACGCCGTTAAGGCCGCCGCCGACCGCCTCTCCGTGTATCCGAACGCGCAGGTCGTCGAGGCCGACTTCGCCGACATCCCGGCGGTGCTCGACCGCCTCGGCATTGAAAAAGTGGACGGCATCCTGCTCGATTTAGGCGTATCCAGCCACCAGCTTGACGACTCCGCCCGGGGTTTTTCCTATCACGCGGACGCGCCGCTCGATATGCGGATGAGCCAAAGCGGGATGACGGCGGCGGAGCTGATCAACGGCTATTCCGGCGCACAGCTCGCGAAGATCCTCTACGAATACGGCGAGGAGCGGTTCGCCCCGCGCGTCGTCAACGCCATTTTAAAGGCGAGGGAGCAAAAGCCCATCGAGACGACTTCCGAGCTCGCGGAGATCGTCGCCGGCGCGTATCCCGCCGCCGCGAGGCGCGGCGAGAGCGGGCATCCGGCCCGCAAAACGTTCCAAGCGGTCCGCATCGCGGTGAACGGCGAGCTCGACTGTCTGGACGCGGCCCTCGGCGGCGCGTTCGAGCGTTTAGCGCCCGGCGGCAGGTTCGCGGTCATCACCTTCCATTCGCTCGAGGATCGGATGGTCAAGCGGCGTTTCGCCGACTACGCCAAAGGCTGCGTCTGCCCGCCGGAATTTCCGGTCTGCGTCTGCGGCCGGGTCCCGAGGGGCAGGCTGATCACGAAAAAGCCCGTCGAGGCCGGTGGGAGCGAGCAGGAAGAGAACCGGCGCAGCAGGAGCGCAAAGCTCCGCGTGATTGAAAAACTCTAAAAAGGAGGACGGTTGTTTTGGCCGCAGAAACAGCGTATGACCTCAATACCTTCGCGGGGAGGTCCGCGGGTGAGACGGAGAAAGATCTCCAGAGAAGGACCCTGCGCCTCGTAAAGAATCGCCGCAGGCCCCAGCCGATCCTTTCGTATAAAACGATCGTGCTCATCCTCGCGGTGCTCATGGCGTGCGTCACCATGATTTACAGCCGTGTGGTGCTCACGGAGCTCACCGAGGAGACCAACGGCTATCAGCAGAAACTCACCGTGATGGGCGCCGAATATATCCGGCTGTCCGGGGAGCTGGAGGCCGCCTCCTCGATCAAAACGCTCGAGCAGAGCGCCGAGAGCGACCTCGGCCTCGCCAAGATCGAGTCGAGTCAGGTCCAATATGTGAACCTGACCTCGGAGGACCATATCGCGGTTGCGAGCGAGCGGGGGCTCGGCGCGCTCGGCGCGCTTTGGAAAGGGGCCGTGGCGCTGTTTGAGGAATACAATCCATTTTGACTTAATACGATAAATAGTAGCGCCGTTTTGGCCGCTTCGCGGAAGACGGCGCTGTCTTCATAATTAGGGAGCGGGCCGCGTCTTCCGATTTCCTTGATTTTCAGGAGGAAACATGAATAAAATACCCACCGCCGTCACCAGAAAAAGGATCCTCTCGATTGCCGCCGCCGTCACGCTGATCGGTTTCGGCAGCCTGATCTTCCGGCTCTTTAACCTTCAGATCGTCAACGCGGAGGAATATCAGGCGCAGGCGGCGAAGCAGCAGCTCAAGGTCACCGAGCTCTCCGCCACCCGCGGCACCATCTTCGACGCGAACGGCAATATCCTTGCCATCAGCTCCACGGCATGGACGGTCTGCATTTCTCCGGTGGATATTTCCAATGATACGGAGAGGGAGCTGGTCGTCGGCGGCCTCTCGGATATGCTGGGCGTCACCCCGGACTATGTGCGCGCCAAGTGCGAGCGGAACACCTACTATGAGACGGTCAAAAAAAATATCGACCGCCCGCTCGCGGAGCAGGTCACCCAGTTTGCCGCCGACAACGGCATCACCGCGATCTACCTCGAGGAGGACAACAAGCGCTACTATCCCTACGACAACTTCGCCTCGGATCTGCTCGGCTTCACGAACTCGGATAACTCCGGCGCCTACGGCATCGAGTCCTATTACGACGGCATCCTGAGCGGGACCTCCGGCAAAGTGGTCTCCGCGAAAAACGCGTGGGGCACGGAGATGCCCTACGATTACGAGGAGATGTATGATTCCGAGGACGGCAACAGCATCAAACTGACCGTCGACGAGGGCATCCAGCACTTTGTGGAAAAGAATCTGGAGATCGCGGTCAAGGAGCACAGCGTCCAGCAGCGCGGCTCCTGCATCGTGATGAGCGCGAAGACCGGCGCGATCCTCGCCATGTCGACGAAGGGCGATTTCGACCCGAACAACCCCTTGGCGATCTCCCCGGACGCGCAGAAAACCGTCGACAGCGCCACCACGGAGGAGGCCAAAAAGGACGCCAAGGCCGAGGCCCAGTTTGCCCAGTGGCGCAACAAGGCGATCTCCGACGCCTATGAGCCGGGCTCCGTTTTCAAGATCATCACGCTCTCGGCGGCGCTCGACACCAACACCACCACCCTCGGCGACACCTTCTCCTGCGGCGGATCCATCCAAGTGGCGGACCGCCGGATCTCCTGCTGGAGGACGCCCGGCCACGGCCACCAGACGCTCGCCGAGGCGGTAAAAAACTCCTGCAACCCGGCGTTTATCACGATCGGCCTGCGCATCGGGGTGGAAAACTTCTGCAAATATTTTCAGGCGTTCGGCCTGACGGAGGAGACGGGCGTCGACCTGCCCGGCGAGGGCACCGGCATCTTCTATAACCCGGAAACGATGACCGAGATCAACCTTGCCTCCTGCTCGTTCGGCCAGACCTTTAAAATCACGCCGATCCAGCTCGTTGCGGCCGTCTGCGCGGCGGTCAACGGCGGCTATCTTTATAAACCCTATGTCGTTTCGGAGGTGCTCTCCTCCGACGGCACCGTGATCTCCGAGACGAAGCCGACACTCGTCCGGCAGGCCATCTCCGAAAAGACCTCCGCCACGGTCCGCGAGCTGCTCGCGGGCGTGGTTGAGGAGGGCTCCGGCCGCTCGGCCAAGGTCCCCGGCTACCGCATCGGCGGCAAGACCGGCACCTCCGAAAAGCTCGACCAGAAGGCGGAAAACGGCATCGAACGGTACGTCTCCTCCTTCCTGGCGGTCGCGCCGATCGACGACCCGCAGATCGTCGTCCTGATGCTGCTCGACGAGGCGCAGATGGCAAACCCGTACGGCTCCGTTGTGGCGGCGCCGGTCGTCGGAGCCATGCTCGCGGATATCCTGCCCTATATGGGCGTCGAGCCGGTCTATACGGAGGCGGAACTCGCGCTGATGGACGGCGAGGTCCCGTATGTGGGGGAGTATATCGTCCACGACGCGATGGACGCGCTGCGGCAGAAAGGTTACAGCACCTCCGTGGTCGGCGGGGGCGCCACCGTCATCAAGCAGGTGCCGGAGGCCGGCACAAAGATGGACGCGGGCGGCACGGTCTACCTCTATACAGAGGAGAGCGTCATCCCGGGTCAGGTGGAGGTGCCAAACGTCCTTGGCATGAGCGTCACGGAGACCAATACGGCCGTGATCGGCGCCGGGCTCAAGCTCAAGCTCCTCGGCGTGGTCGAGACGGCGCTCAACCAGACCGCCTACTCCCAGTTCCCGGAGGCCGGCGCCATGGTCGACCCGGGCAGCGTGGTGGAGGTGGCTTTCACCGCCGGGACGGACGGGGAAGAGAGCTCCGGGGCAAACTAAACGATTGTTGGAGGTGATCCCTTGCTGTTATCCGAACTACTGAGGGACGTAAATTATACGGGGACGATACAGGACATGGAAATCAAGGCGGTCACCTGCGACTCCAGACTGGTGGAGACGGGCTCCGTCTTCGTCTGCATCAAAGGCGGCGCGGTGGACGGGCACGAGTATGCCCGCGCCGCGAAGCGCCTCGGCGCAAGCTGGATCGTCGCGGAGCGGGATGTCGGCCTTCCGAACCAGGTGCTCGTGCCGGACGCCCGCGCGGCCTACGCGGTCCTATGCGCCAACATCAACGGCCGGCCGGCGGATAAGCTCAAGCTCATCGGCGTCACCGGCACGAACGGCAAGACGACGATCACCTATTTGATCAAACATATTCTCGAGTCCGCGGGCAAGAGGATCGGGCTGATCGGCACGATCCACAACGAGATCGGCGACATGGAGCTGCCCGCGAAGCACACCACGCCGGACCCCGCCGAGTTGCACGTGCTGTTCCGCCGTATGGTCGAGGCGGGCTGCGAGTACTGCGTGATGGAGGTCTCCTCCCACGCGCTCGACCAGCACCGCGTCGACGGCTGCCGCTTCGAGACGGCCGTCTTTACCAACCTGACGCAGGATCATCTGGACTACCACGGCACGATGGAAAATTACTTCGCCGCGAAGAGCCTGCTCTTTGGCCTGTGCGACCGGGCCGTCGTCTGTATCGACGACGAGTACGGCAGAAGGCTCGCCGCCTCGGTGCCATGCCCGGTCACGACCGCCTCCATCGAGAACGACGAGGCCGACTTCACGGCCCACGAGGTCCGTCT
>CAZAAR010000041.1:14180-16652 GCA_964483415.1 uncultured Oscillospiraceae bacterium | reverse complement strand
CCTGAAGCTGATAGACAGCGAGCTGTTCCTCAACGTCGAAGATGGAGCAGGTGTTATCAAAATCGAACACAACATAGGGGCGGGCATCGGCATCGTAGCCCTCGCTGCCGACGCCATACAAATCGACGAAGTCGTTGACGGCGGTTTTGACGTCGTCAGACCAATCGTCGCGCTCAAGATGGACGCCGGTTTCTTCCGGAACTACTTCGGAAGTTTCCCCGCCGGAAGGTTCTTCAACGGGCTCCTCGGTGCCTTTGCAGGCAGCGAAGGAGAGAACCATCAGCAGAGCAAGGAACATAGCCAGAATTTTTTTCATAGTGACACTCCTTACGTTTTTATCATTCGCACTCCGTTTGATAAACATGCGGCGCGATTCGCACGAACCCGCCCGCAGGCTTACGTTTGTATAATACCTTAGTGTTTCGTCTTTGTCAACAATCGTGACATGGTTGTAACCATTGTTTCAAGGCAAGATGACAAATAACTACGAAATTGTAAGGGCAAAATTCATAAAAAAAACGGGGCGCCCCGCCCCGAAAACTGGAAGCCGCCCCTCAGCGGCAATAGGCAAAGCGCAGATGCCCGCCAAACGGCGAATAAGAGAGCCCGGCGATCTTTCCGGAGGCGGCAAAATAGGAGGTCTCATAAAACAGAGGCAGCGCGGGCATCTGTTGCAGCAGCATCTCCTCGGCGAGGGCATAGTTCTCCACGGACTGCGCAAAGTCCGTGGAATCGGCGGCGCCGCGCAGCACGGCGGCGAACGACCGGCCGGCGGTCCCGCCCTGTTCGGCGGCGGTTTCCGCGGCGAAGGCGGAGAGGACCGCGGCCGGGTTGTTATATTGCGGCGTCAGGGAGACGAGCGCGGCCTGATAGTCCCCGGCGGCGACGGCTGAGGCGATCTCCTCCTCCGCCGCCGGGACCAGGTTTACGAACGCGGCGAGGTTCTCCTGAAGGGAGCCTTGCAGGTGGCCCATCGCGCCGAGGAATTTCTGCGGGCAGAGGATGGTGAGCGTCGGCAGTTTTTCTTTGCCGAGCTGCGCGAGGCCCTCCCTCAGCAGCTCCTTTGCGAAGGCCCCGTCGTAGTCGAAGCCGACAAAGCGCTCGCCCGCCTGTTCCCGGTAGCGCTCGCCGCCCACCGTGACCGCGCCGGGGACATAGGCGTCCGCGACGCGCAGGTTGTCCGGCAGGGCGGGGGCCGTCGCGCGCTTGTCGGCGGCGTAGGCGAAGGCGCGGCGGATGCTCTTCGAGGAGAAGTATTCGTTTTCTTCATTAAAAACGAGCATCCAGAGCGTGTCCTCCGAGCCGGTGACGCGAAACCCGCCGCCGGAGAGCTCGGAGAGGTCCGCGTAGTCGACGGCGGCGCCGTCGATTTTTTCTTCGGTCAGCCGGGCGCGGGGGTCATAATCCGCCTCGTCCCGGACGTAAACATAGATGTCCTGGTAAAACGGGCTTCCGCCGGGATAACTCGGGTTCGGCGAGAGGACATAATAGGAGGCGCTCTTCCTGCGGACATAATAAGGCCCGTTAAACAGGATGTAATCGAGATTTTGCCCGTAGCGGCCGCGGGTGCCCTCAAAAAACGCCTCGCCGCACGGGGAGGCCGCCGCGGTGGTCAAAAGCTCCGGGAAGAGCGCGTCCGGATAGGCAAGCTCGATGACGACGGTGCGCGCATCCGGGGCGAAGACGCCAAGCCGGGAGACGTCGGCGTCCTCATAGAGGATCTCTTGCGCGCCGGAGAGCGCGATGAAATCGGCGCGCAGAGGGGCGCCGGTCTGTTTTTCCAACAGGCGGCGGAAGGCGAACACAAAGTCGTCCGCCGTGAGCGGCGTCGCGCCGTCGCTCCAGAGAAGGCCGTCCCGCAGCGCGAAGGTATAGCGAAGGCCGTCTTCGGAGACCTCCCAAGACTCCGCCATGCCGCCGGCGAGCTCGCCGGCCTCGTCCTTTTTGAGCAGACCCTCAAAGCAGTTTTCGATGACCAGCAGGGCGGATTCGCCCGAGGCGAGCTGCGGGTCGTAGGTGCCGAGGGCGGCGTGGATGTCAAAGCCCATCGTAAGGCCGGCGGAGGAGCAGCCGGAGAGGCAGAGCAGCGCCGCCAGAACCGCCGCGAACAGCCGTTTTATCTTCATGGGGAGGCCTCCTTTCGCCCGTCCGTTTTTTTGGAAAAGTCCGCCCGCCGCCCCTTCTTCCCGGCGGCGGCCCTGCCGCGGGGGGCTCGTCCGCTCCGAAAGCGGCGGCCGGGCTATGGGATCTATTTTATCATCCGTTTCGTTTTTTCGCAACAAAGCGCCCGAGATTCCCAAAAAGATCTCCGGTAAAAGGTTGATAAAATTAGGATTTATGTTAAAATAAGTATATTTGCGAGAGCGGTAATCTGTTGTTAAGAGAGGGAGACGGCGATGAACTGTCCGAACTGCGGAAAAGAAATTTCCGAGGGCGTCTCGTTTTGCAATTTCTGCGGCGCGCGCATGCCGG
>CAZAAR010000041.1:0-14170 GCA_964483415.1 uncultured Oscillospiraceae bacterium | reverse complement strand
GGGGGCCGGGGGCGGGGAGGCTTTTTCACGGCAAAGTCCCGCCGGGCCGAATACGGCGGGGTATCTGGTGCTCGCGATTTTGTCGGCCGTGCTGTGTTTTTGGCCGACCGGGATCCCGGCCGTAATCTATGCGGCCAAGGCGGACGGCTATCGGAGCAGGGGCCTGCCGGACCAGACCGCCGGCGCGCTCCGAAAGGCGAAGATCTGGACCGCGGTCTCCGTCGCCGCCGGCGCGGTGCTCGCGCTCGCCACCGTGGCCCTGGCCTTTTTGTTCGCCGCGATGGTCGCGCGGGCGGCCTGCGATGTCACGGAGTTCGCGGCCTTCTCCGGGGCGAGTCTCAACTGCTTGAATGGAGGAATTTTCCGTGTACTGTAAAAATTGCGGGGCCGGGCTGCCGGACGACGCGGTGTTCTGTGGAACCTGCGGCGCGAGCGTAAAGGAGGAGACGGGGCCGGAGGGCGTCTATCAGGAGGTCCCGCCCGAATATTCCGAATACCGGGAGGCACCGTGGGACGCCCCCTATTCCACGGACGCGGGGCCGGCCGCGCCGAATCCGGCGGACGTCTCCTATTCCGGCGGCGAACCCAACGAGAACTTCACGCTGTATCTAATTCTCGCCATCGTCTCCACGCTGCTCTGCGGGTGCACCTGTTTCGGCCTGATCCCGGGCATCCTCTCGATCGTCTTTGCCGCCCAGATCAACAGCAACAACAAGGCCGGCAACTACGAGGAGGCGGATAAGGCGGCCAAACGCGCCCTCATTTGCATCATCATCACGGTCGCGCTCGGCGTCCTCGGGATCATTTTCGGCATCGTCGCCAACGGCGCCGGACTGCTCACGGGCATCTCCGACGGGCTCGAGGACTATGAATATTATTGATTTCATGAGGAAATTTACGTTCCGGCGCCCGAATTTCGGGGATATCCGGGTCAGGGGGGTCTTCGCGGCGGCGGCCTGCCTGATGGCGGGCGCGGGGCTTTTCTGGGTGTGGAGGACCGGGGACGGCGCGGGGATCGGCTTCCCCTGCGCGGTCCGCGAGCTGACGGGGCTCTACTGCTCCGGCTGCGGGGCCGCGCGGGCGCTGCGGGCCATTCTGCACCTGCAATTTTACAAAGCCCTTCGATATAACGCGGTGTTCACGCTGCTGGTTCCGTTTTTCGCGGCCTATTTTCTCGCGCTCGGGTGGAGCTTTGTGCGGTACGGCGAGGACCGCGTCTCCCGGCATGTGCCGGCGGGACCGCTCTGGGGGATCCTCGCGGCGGTGCTCGCCTTCGGTATTTTGCGGAACCTGCCGCTCTTTTCGTTTCTCGCTCCGACGTTCGTCTGAACGGCCGGATTTTCATTTTGGAAAGGAAGATGCCTATGTTGTGCGCAAACTGCGGGAAGGAGATCCCGGAGGGCTCCCTGTTTTGCCCAAGCTGCGGAAAGAAACTGGGGCAGGATTTCTCCGCGCCCCAGCCGCCCAGAACGCCCGCCGAGGCGGTCGCGCGGGAGATCCGGGACGACACCAAGACCTCCGCGATCCTCTGGATCGTCATCGGCAGCATCCAGATCCTCGGCTGCATCACGATCATCGCCGGCGTCTGGAACCTTGTGATGGGCATCCGGCGCCTGAGCCTCAGCGAGACGATCGCGCCGGGCAACGCGGAGGTCTATCGGGCCTTCGACGACGGGCTCACCTACCTCATCATCACCGCCGTGCTCAACTTCGTGCTCGGCGGGGTAGTCTTCGCGCTCCTGTGCATCTGGGATTATTTTATCCGGGATAAAGTGATCCGGAACGCCGCGGTCTTCTGCGGCTGAGCGGCCGTTTCGGGCGCTGCGGGACGCCCTTCCTTCCCATGCGGGAGAGAGGGGTGCCTTTTTCTGCGTTTTTGAGCATAGCATGGCTTCGCGCGGCGGACACGCCAAAAGATGAGCGGTTTTCCCGAGCGGGCGGCGCTCCCGGGCGAGGTTCCGGGAGACGGAAGGCTCCCTTGAGCACGGCGGGCGCCCCGCAAAACGGCAAAAAAATCCCCCCGCGGAAAGCGGGGGGAGGAAGAGACGCGCGTCCGGGATTATTTTTTATCAATAGAATCAACATAAGAGAGCAGGTCGAGCACGCGGCAGCTGTAACCCCATTCGTTGTCGTACCACGCGACCAGCTTGACGAAGGTGTCGCTCATCTGGATGCCGGCCTTGGCGTCGAAGATGGAGGAGCGGGGGTCGGTCGTGAAATCGCTGGAGACGACCTCCTCGTCGGTGTAGCCGAGGATGCCCCTCATGCCGCCCTCGGAGGCCGCTCTCATGGCGGCGCAGATCTCCTCGTAGGTGGCCGGCTTCTCAAGGTTGATGGTCAGGTCGACGACGGAGACGTCGAGCATCGGCACGCGGAAGGCCATGCCGGTGAGCTTGCCGTTGAGGGACGGGATCACCTTGCCCACCGCTTTGGCGGCGCCGGTGGAGGACGGGATGATGTTGCCGCCCATGGCGCGCCCGCCCCGCCAATCCTTTTTGGAGGTGGCGTCGACGGTCTTCTGGGTGCCGGTGACGGCGTGGACGGTGGTCATCAGGCCCTCTTTGATGCCGAAGCTGTCGTTGACGACCTTGGCGATCGGGGCGAGGCAGTTGGTCGTGCAGGAGGCGTTGGAGATGACCTCCATCTCGGGGCGGTAGGACTCGTTGTTGACGCCCATGACGAACATCGGGGCGTCCTTGGAGGGAGCGGTGATCAGCACCTTGCGGGCGCCGGCCTCGATGTGGGCGTGCGCCGTCTCGACGGTCTTGAAGACGCCGGTCGATTCGACGACATATTCGGCGCCGAGCGCTCCCCACGGGATCTCTTTGGGGTCTTTGCGGTCGAAAACGGCGACCTCTTTGCCGTTCACGACGAGCTTGCCGTCTTTCGCGTAGATCTCGCCGTCAAATTTGCCATGGACGGTGTCGTACTTAACCATGTAGGCCATGTACTCGGCGTCTTCAAAGGGGTCGTTGACGCCGAGGATTTCGTACTTCTCAGGTTCGGCGGCCGCCGCGCGGAAAACCAGCCTGCCGATCCTTCCGAACCCGTTGATCCCGAGTTTGATCATCGTAAATTCCTCCTGTCGAAAATTTGATCCGGGTCTATTCTATCTTATAATCTCCAGTCATGCAAGAAAGGATTCTTATTTTCTTCCTTGTGCTAAAAAATACGGAGCGCGACGCGGGAATTTTGGTAAAATTTGAAAGGGCGCCTCCGGGGCCCGCCGCCCGCGGGATAAGTGAGAATAAAAACTTGAAAAACCATATGGATTTCATTATAATTTTAAATAGATAGAAAGTTAAAAGAAGGATGAACATGCGAAAGAAGCGGCTTAGAAGCGGAAAAACGATCGGGGCGGAAAAACTCTCTCTTATGGCGGACGCGCTTTCCTTTCAGGTACGGGAGGCTTTAGCCTGCCAATTTGGGAGCATTCGCAACCTGACCGCCGGGGATGTCGATTCCGCGGCCGCGATCATTTCGGAGAATGCCTATCACATCCTCCGCGCCAACATGGATTTTGCCGAGTACTGCCGGATCCTCTCCGGCACGCAACAGGATTTCCCTCAAAAAATCGAGCTCTGCCACGAGATGCAGGAGCTCTGTCAGGCGACGGAATTCTTCGCCGCCCGCCTCGGAAAGGGCTTCAGCGCGAAGATCCCGAAGTGCTTTCTGTATGTGAACGTCGACCCGGAAAAGTTCCAGAACACCCTGCTCAACCTTGTGCTCAACGCCTTCAAGTATTCCGGAAGTGGCTCGAGCATCAGCATCCGTCTCTCCGCCACCAGAAAGTACGCGAAGATCTCGGTCAAGGACAACGGCCCCGGCATGCCGCCGGAGGTGCTGAACCGGGCCTTTGAGCCGTTCTTTTCATGGCGGCCGGACATGCAGCACCCGAGCTCCATGGGCCTTGGTCTGACGCTTGCGCGGCATTTCGCCAAAAGCGCCGGCGGCAGCCTCGTCATGCACACGGAGCCGGGCGGGGGCACGGAGGCCGTGCTGAGCCTCCCGCTCGACAAGGGGGAGTCCGGCGTCGTCACCTCCTGCGGCTCTTCGGAGGAGCTGCTGGCGGATCTGTTCTCGCCGGTCTTCGTCGTGATGTCCGATCTCGTGCCGCCGGTGAAGGGCTTTGGAAAATGAGCCGGCGCCGGCCCATTCGTTCGGAAAGCAGAAAACGGGCCGCGCGGTCCGGCGGGGTTTTTCTTTATTTTAGCGGTTTGCTATTTAAAAAGTTGCAACTTTAAAAAAGGCCCGGGCGGGAAACCGCCCGGGCCTTTTTTTTTGTTTCGGTAAAAGCGGCGTCCGTCCGGCGGCCCCGGAGCGGGGGTCGCGGCCCTATTCCGCCTTCAGGCAGCGCCACGCGACCGCCGAGATGACGACGACCGCGCCGACGAGCGCGAACACGCCCGGCGTTTCGCCGTCGAAGAGAAACACCCAGACCGGGTTGAGCATCGGCTCCGCGAGGGAGATGATCGAGCAGAGAAACGGCGGGCAGCGGCGGATGGCGTATCCGTAGAGGATGTAGGGGACGCCGAGCTGGACGACGCCGAGCACGAGGATGCAGGCGACGGTCGTCCCGGTGAACGGCGTATCGAAGACGAAGGCGAACGGGATGCCCACGAGCGACGTCAGCATATGGGCCACGAGGATGCCGGACATGCAGGAATCGTTGTCGGAGCGGCCGGAGATCACCATCGTGCTGCCGAAGGTGACGCCGGAGAGCACCGCGAGCACGTTGCCGAGAATGCCGCCCGGCGTGAGGCTGTCGAAGAAAAAGAGCGCGATGCCGGCGAAAACCAGCGCGCAGACGGCGATGTCCCGGCGCCGGAGCGTCTCTTTATAGACGAGGGCGGAGAGGACAAGCACAAAGATCGGCGCGGTATATTGCAGGACGATCGCGTTGGCGGAGGTGGTCAGCTTGTTGGCGGAGACGAACAGGAGCATCGTGCCGGCGAGCGTGACGCCGGAGGCGAGGCTCTGCCGGTTGAGTACAAAACGCACGCCGGCCTTCCGCATATATAAAAATAGGATCGCCGCGGCGATCAGGCTGCGGATGCCCGCGATCACCAGCGCGTTCCATGGGACGAGTTTGATGAAGATGCCGCCGATGCTCCACATCGCGGCGCAGAGCAGCATCACAAGGACGGCTTTTCTTTCTGTTCGGATCATGGCTTCCTCCTGCATAAACGGTATGCTCCGACATTATACTACATGGGGCGGCAAAAAGATAGAGGGACCCCCTGTCCGAAAAGGTTTCTAAAAATACGGCGGGCCGTCTTGCCAAGCCCGGACGTTTTTGGTATAATTGCAACATAAAAATTCCCAAAGGGAGGGAATCGGATGTCCGTGCGCGGAAAAACATTTTATTTTCGCCGGGCCCTGCTGCTGACGGCGCTCGCGGCCGCGGTCCTGCTTTCCGGCGCGGCGGAGACCGATCCCTCCGCCGCGGCCGCATCCTCCGCGGGATCCGTTTCCTCCGCGGAGGCCGCGGAGACGCCGGAGGAGAGCGGGCCGGCCCGTTCCTACAATTATCTGAGGGGCACCCGTTACCGCAACCTGCTCCTGACCCGCTATAAAAATCTTGCCGGGACGCTGGCGGCGGAGGAGCCCTCCGCCGAAGCGGAGGCGGCCTCCGCGGGCGGACGCACGGCGATCGCCGGGGCGGGCGCGGCCTATGCGCCGGTCGACACCACGAGCGGCTTTTCCTCCTCGCTGGTGGCGCGCCTGAGCGTCTCCGGGACCAACATTCAGGATTACCCGATCTACCAAAACACCGATTCCACCAATTATTACGCCGGCTCCAAGTGGTATTACGCGGAGATGGCGTGGGCCGCGGCGACCGCGCATGTGAGCGGCGGAAACCTGTCCCAGAACACGGTGATCTACGGCCACAACTGGAGAAACTGCTTTGTGCCGTTTTCCAGAACCGGCAATCAGTTTGAGCCGATGATGGCGTTCGCCTACGCGGATTTTGCGACGCAGAACCAGTATATCTATCTCACGACGAACAGCGGCGCCTACACGTTCCGGATCTTTGCCGTCGCGTTCACCACAAACCTCAATTTTTATATCAACTGCAACGGCATCGACGTCTCCTCCGTCGCGGCGAAGGCGAAGAACCTCAGCATGTATGATTACGGCGTCAGCGTCGGCAGTTCGGACAAACTCCTCACGCTCTCCACCTGCACCCGCTACTTCTCCGGCATGGGCGCGAACCAGCGTTTTATCATCATGGCGAAGCTCGTAAGCTGACGAAAAAAATCGTTTTCCGCGGGGAAAATGGTGGTTGACAGGAACCGTCTTTTATGATATTATAATCAGCGCCGACGGGAAAACCGCCGGCGGATCTTCGGGGGCGCAGCTCACTTGGGAGCCCAAGCAAAGCGGTACGCACCCCTCTTTTGAAAACGGAATATCGAAACAATTTTGTTTGCAGGCAGCTCTCCATATTTGGGGGTATAGCTCAGCTGGGAGAGCGCTTGAATGGCATTCAAGAGGCCAGCGGTTCGATCCCGCTTATCTCCACCATATCAAGGAGAGCTGCTGTAATAAGTCCGTTCCGAAAGGAGCGGGCTTTTTGTTTTATGCGGCGGTTGCCGGTATGGCGATGCCAAAGCTGAACTGCTCCAGATGGATCTTAAAGTCAATATCTAGCTTGTAGTCCCGGAACACTTCTATCCGGCCTGTCAGACAATGCACGATCATTCTTTTGGCCTCGAAACCGGCGCTGTCGCACATGTCGGCCCATGAAGGAATATCGCCGTATTGCGCGTTCAGCGGCTTCAGGACAATTTGTCCCTCGTCATAATCGGCGGCCCGCGCGGCCTCAGCCGCGGCGTACCTCCGCCTTTTTTCGGATTTCCCCTTTCTTTCTTTCCGGCGGCGTGATAAGATCATTTTGTATTGAACGGCGCGCGGTTTCGCGGCGCGAGAGGGGCCGTTCCCTGAAAAAGCCGGGCGAAGGGCGGGGTTTTGCCTCGGAGGCTCCTTTGGGCGGGCCCCGGACGGCTTTTTGGTGGAATCGCAACCGAAAGTTGCGCAAACGCAAGACGAACTTGGTGGCCCTCCGCCCGCTTTTCCGGTACGATATTCCCGAGGTGATTGTGCATGGAATTCTATCAAAAGCTGAAAAACATCCGGAAGGAAAACGGCATGTCCCAAGAGGATCTGGCCGACCAGCTCGGGGTATCCCGGCAGGCCGTCAGCAAATGGGAGAACGGACAGGGCTTTCCGGAGACGGAGAAGCTGATGCAGATCGGCAATTTATTCAATGTCTCTTTGGATTATCTGTTAAAAGAGGAGCGCGACGGGGAGGCCGCGGACGAGGAGCAGGGCTATTATGCCAGCAGGGAGATGGTGGAGGCGTTCCTTCTCTCCAAGCGGCAGGGGGCGCTGCGCATCGGGTTCGGGGTGGCCGTGCTCATCTCCTCTCTGATTTTTACCTCACTTCCCGGCGGGACGCCCGGCGACGTGCTGTTTTTGTTGGGGGCGGCCGCGGGGGTCGGCATTCTGATCGCGCAGGGATTCCGCCCGAAGCGGTACGCGGAGCTTGAGACGCAGCCGCTGGTGTTCGATTCCTCCTTTCTCAAGGAGTTTCGCAACGCCTACGCGGCGCGCCGCAAGCGGTATGGCCTGCTGATCGTCGCCGGCGTCGTCGTGATTATCGCGAGCTTTGCCGGAAAGGCGCTGGCCGACAGCCTGCCGGAGATCTTCGGGCCTTGGGCGGACGCGTTTCTGTTCCCGGTGTGGGCGGCCGCCGTGTTCCTGTTTATCTACGCGGGCTCGGCGCTCGGCGCCGAGGGCGTTATCGCCGACAACGCCGCCCATTTGAAGGAGCTGACCGAGGACAAGGAAAGCGGCTGGATCTGGGCCTTCATGATGCCGCTTGCCGCGATGGCCTATCTGGCGGTCGGGTTTTTCTGGGGCGCGTGGCATCCGGGCTGGCTGATCTTCCCGGTCACGGTGATGATCTGCCTGGGGATCACGGGCTGGCGCGAATCCAGAAAATAAGCCGGTTTTTAAAACCCGGCCTCTTTATCAAAAATACACCGGCTCCGCGGCCGGTGTATTTTTTAATTTCTTCGGTTCGGTTCCCCAAAACCGCGCTCAGTCCTCGTTAAAAAGCAGCTCGCCGTAAGACGGATACGGCCAGCAGCTCCGGTCGGTCAGGCGTTCCATCGCGTCGACGGCGCCGCGCAGCTCGCGCATCAGGGGCATCACGCCGTCGCGCAGATACCGGGCGCGCTCCTCGATCGTGGATTTGGCGTCGGCGGTCCCGAGCGCGGCGGAGAGATCCCCCGCGATGTCGTGGGCGGAGTCCAGCAGCTCCGCGAGCAGGGAGACCGTGTCCCGTTCATAGGCGCAGGCGGAGACGCCGATAAATGTCCGTTTGGCGGCCGCGTCGGAGGCGAGCTTTCCGGAGAAGGCGCTGACGGCCGGGAAGATCTCCTCCCACGCCATGCCGATCATCGTCTTGGCCTCGACCGCGACCACCTGGCAGTAGTTTTGCAGCAGGATCTCGTACCGGGCGCGGACCTCCGCCCCACTGAAGACCTTGTGGCGGGCGAAAAGACCGAGGTTCTTTTCGCTGAGGTAATACGGCGCGCAGTCCGGCGTGGCGGGCAGATTCAAAAGACCGCGGCGCGCGGCCTCCTCCTCCCAGGCGGCCCCGTAGCCGTTTCCGTTAAAGATGATGCGCTTGTTGTCCCGGATGACGTCCCGGATCAGGGCGTGCAGCTCGCCGTGGAAATTCCCGGCCCGCTCCAAGCGGTCTGCGAATGTCCGCAGCTCCTCGGCGACGATCGTGTTGAGGATCGTGTTGACCCCGGAGATCGAGGCCGACGCGCCGACCATCCGGAACTCAAATTTATTGCCGGTGAAGGCGAAGGGCGAGGTGCGGTTGCGGTCGTTCGTGTCCTTCGGGAAGCGCGGGAGCGCGAACACGCCGAATTTAAACTGTTTTTTCTCCTCGGGGCGGTAGACGGCGTCGCGTTCGATGGCCTCGAGGATCGCGGTCAGTTCCTCGCCGAGGTAGACCGAGAGAATGGCCGGCGGCGCCTCGCTGACGCCAAGGCGCAGATCGTTTTCCGCGCTGGCGACCGAGACGCGCAGGAGGTCCTGATAGTCGTCCACCGCCTTGAGCACGGCGCAGAGAAAGGTCAAAAACTGGGCGTTCTCCGCCGGGGTGTCGCCGGGCTCGAGCAAATTTTCGCCGGTGTCGGTGGAGAGGGACCAGTTGTTATGCTTGCCGCTGCCGTTGACCCCGGCGAACGGCTTCTCGTGCAGCAGGCAGACCATGCCGTGTTTGTCGGCGATCTTCCGCATCGTCTCCATCACGAGCTGGTTCTGATCGGCGGCGATGTTGACCGTCATGTAGACCGGGGCG
This sequence comes from uncultured Oscillospiraceae bacterium, assembly GCA_964483415.1. GTDB lineage: Bacteria > Bacillota > Clostridia > Oscillospirales > Ruminococcaceae > UMGS1668. The sequence goes on along the minus strand of CAZAAR010000041.1, from coordinate 4,785 downwards.
AACTCGTATTGGGCGGGCGCGGCCTCGTTGTGCTGCGTCTTGGCGAGCACCCCGACTTTCCAGAGCTCGTCGTTGAGGTCGCGCATAAACGCCGCGATCCGGGGCTTGATCGCGCCGAAATAGTGGCAGCCGATCTCCTGTCCTTTCGGCGGGCGCGCGCCCGTCAGCGTGCGGCCGGTGTAGATCAGATCCCTGCGCCGCTCGAAGAGCTTGCGGTCGATCAGGAAATACTCCTGTTCCGCGCCGACGGTCGGGCGGACCCACGAGACGCCTTCGTTGCCAAACAGGCGCAGGATGCGCAGGGCCTGTTTGTTGACGGCCTGCATCGAGCGCAGCAGCGGGGTCTTTTTGTCGAGCGCCTCGCCGCCGAACGAGCAGAACGCGGTCGGGATGCACAGGACGCCGTCCTTGATAAAAGCGAAGGAGGTCGGGTCCCACGCCGTGTAGCCGCGGGCCTCAAAGGTCGCGCGGAGCCCGCCGCTCGGGAAGCTCGAGGCGTCCGGCTCGCCGCGGATCAGCTCCTTGCCGGAGAATTCCATGAGGGCTCCGCCGTCGTCCTGCGGCGTGACGAAGCTGTTTTGTTTTTCCGCCGTGAAGCCGGTCATCGGCTGGAACCAATGGCAGTAGTGGGTCGCGCCCTTCTCGAGCGCCCAGTCCTTCATCGCGCCGGCGATGACGTTGGCCGTGCCGGGCTGCAGGTTGTTTCCGGTCTGGATGCACTCCTGAAGCTCCCGGTAGGTCGTCTCCGGCAGCCGGGCCTTCATCACCCGGTCCGAAAACACCATGGATCCGAACAGTTCCGCCGCGTTGCTCATGTTCTCCCTCCTGTCGGGCAAAAAACGCCGCCCGTCTGCGCTGATTTGAAACAATTTTTTTCCGCCGCCGCAAGGACCGGGGTGGGAATACCCCTTCGCCGCAAGGCCGCCCCCGTGCGGGTCCCGAGGGGATCTTATTTGATGATCTTTTTTCGCGCCCCGCCGCCCCCGCGAACCCAAGGCCGGGCGGGTCCCTGATCCCGGTTTCCCGATGCTCATCGCGAACCGGAGGCCGGGAGGCGTTCCAGTGGAAAGGTCCGCCCCCGCGCGGGTCCGGCGAGAATTCTATTCTATCATGTTTTTTCCTTTTCTAACTCCCCGCGGGGCGGGGTCCGGGGGATTTCTTTTTATGCCCGGCCGTTTTCCCTCTTTTTTCTCTCCTCAAGGGAGGCCCGGATGAAGCCGCCGAAGATCGGATGCGGGCGGTTGGGGCGGCTCCTGAATTCCGGGTGGAACTGGACGCCGAGGAACCACGGGTGGGCCGGGATCTCGACGATCTCGGCGAGCACGCCGTCCGGCGACTGGCCGGTGACCGCGAGCCCGGCCCCTTCGAGGCGGGCGCGGTAGTCGCTGTTAAGCTCATAGCGGTGGCGGTGGCGCTCGGAGACGGTCTCCGCGCCGTAAAGGGCGGCGGCTTTGCTCCCGGCCTTGAGCATGCAGGGATAGGCCCCGAGCCGCATGGTGCCGCCCTTACCGAGGCGGCGCTTTTGCTCCTCCATCAGGCTGATGACCGGGTCCGGGGCCTCCGCGTCGAACTCCGCGGACTGCGCCGCCGGGAGCCCCGCGCAGTCCCGCGCGAACTCGATGACCGCGATTTGGAGGCCGAGACAGATCCCGAAATAGGGGACGCCCCGCGTGCGCGCGTACCGCGCGGCACAGATCATGCCCTCGACGCCGCGGTCCCCGAAACCGCCCGGCACGAGGATGCCGTCGCAGTCCTCAAAGACCTCTCCGGCGTTTTGATCGGTGACGTCCCCGGACTCCACCCATTTTACCGTGAGCTTCGCGCCGCTTGCGGCGGCGGCGTGGCAGAGCGCCTCAAACACGCTCAGATAGGCGTCGCGCAGGTCCGTATATTTTCCGACCATGGCGACCGTGACCGGCGCGGAGGCGGTCTTGACGCGCTCCGCCATGGCGCTCCACGCGGCCAGATCGGCCTCCCGGCAGTCAAGGCCGAGCTTCCGGCAGACGAGGCTATCGAGGCCCTCCTTGTGCAGGTAGAGCGGGACCTCGTAGAGCGTCGGGGCGGTGAGGTTTTGGATCACGCACGCCGGCTCGACGTTGCAAAAGAGCGCGATCTTGCGCCGCATTTGGTCGGGGATCGGCGCCCCCGAGCGGCAGACCAGGATATCCGGCTGGATGCCCGTGCCGAGCAGCACCTTGACGGAGTGCTGGACGGGCTTGGATTTTAACTCCCCGGTCCCCGGGATCTCAACGATCAGCGCGACGTGGATAAACAGGGCGCTGCCGTGCCCGCATTCGTTTCCGACCTGCCGGATGGCCTCGAGGAAGGGCTGGCTCTCGATGTCGCCGACGGTGCCGCCGATCTCGGCGATCGCCACGTCGACGTCGTCCGACGCCATCGCGCGGATGTGGGACTTGATCTCGTTTGTGATGTGCGGGATGATCTGCACGGTGCCGCCAAGGTAGCCGCCCATGCGCTCCCGCTCGATGACATCTTTATAGACAAGGCCGGAGCTGACGCTCGAGGCGCGGCCGAGGTTCTCGTCGATGAAGCGCTCGTAATGGCCAAGGTCGAGGTCGGTCTCCGCGCCGTCCTCGGTGACGAACACCTCGCCGTGCTGGAAAGGGCTCATCGTGCCGGGATCCGCGTTGATATAGGGGTCGAATTTCTGCATGGTGACGCGCAGTCCGCGCTCCTTGAGCAGCCGGCCGAGCGAGGCCGCGCAGATGCCCTTCCCAAGTCCGGAGACGACGCCCCCGGTCACAAAAATAAACTTCGTATGCATCTAAAATCCCTCCGCTTTCGGTTCGTTTAAAGGGTCCGGGAGAGCGTCCCCTTTCCTAACGGAGGCACGCCGGCGGGCGGCCCCATCCCCGTGTCCGGCGGGCGCGGACCCCCCGCGAAAGCGCTTAAAAGAAAAAGCGGCGGCGCCGTCTCGAGAGAGGGGCGCGCCGCCGTCGGCTGAAGAGTGACTGGCATAGACGGGATGCCTGCGGTACATCCCGAGAGCGGTTTCCTGTTCGGTTCGTTCCGCGTTCGCAGCATCGAAAGCCTCCCAAGCCAAAATAAAATCTTAAAAAATGATAGCACAGTTTCGCCCGCCGCGTCAAGGTTCCTTCCGCGGGAATTTTGGACTTCCGCAAAAAAATAATCGGCCGGCCCTTTCATAAAACCGTTTTCGCGAAGAAAAAATAAACCGTATCCGCCCGCCGGAGAGGCATGGCGCGCCGATCCGCGCTTTATTCTCGAGCCCATCCGCGCCGGGAGGGGTTTTACGCTTTCTTTTCGCAAAGGAGATGCCCGGTATATCACACCGGCAGCGATTCCGCGAGCACGAGGCCGGGGTTCTTTTTGAGCATGTAGTCGAGGGACCAGATCCCGCCGAAAACGAGCACCTTGTGGCCGCGAAAATCCTCGAGCACCTCCGCGCCGACGGCGAGATTGAGTTCCTTCGCGTCGCAGGGGCTCTCAATAATGAACCGCAGATGCTCGTAGGGCAGAGCCGTCATCACAAGCTCCACGCCGTACTCGCTCTGCATCCGGTAGCGGAACACGTCGAACTGCAAGGTGCCCACGACCCCGACGACGACCTCCTCCATGCCGGCGCGCGGCAGTTTAAAGATCTGGATCGCGCCCTCCTGCGCGATCTGCTCGGTGCCCTTGATGAACTGCTTGCGCTTCATCGTGTCCTTCGGGCGGACGCGCATGAAATGTTCGGGCTCGAAGGTCGGGATCCCGGAATAGCGGAAGGCCTTTCCGGGCACGGTGACGGTGTCGCCGATCGAGAAGAGGCCGGGGTCGAAGACGCCGATGATGTCGCCCGCGTAGGCCTCGTCGATGATCTCGCGCTCGGAGGCCATCAGGTGCTGCGGCTGGGAGAGGCGCATCTTCCTGCCGCTCTGGATATGGTAGACCTCGGCCTCCCGCTCGTATCTCCCGGAGCAGATCCGCAGGAAGGCGAGGCGGTCGCGGTGGGCTTTATTCATATTCGCCTGAATTTTAAACACAAAGGCGGAGAAGTCGGGGGCGAAAACGTCGATCTCGCCGCAGTCCGCGGTGCGCGGCAGCGGGGGCGTCGTCATGCGGAGGAACGCCTCGAGAAACGGCTCGACGCCGAAGTTCGTGAGCGCGGAGCCGAAGAAGACCGGGCTGAGCTTCCCGGCACGGACCTCCCCGAGATCGAATTCCCGGCCCGCGCCGAGCAGCTCCACGTCCTCGCGGAGTTGGCTCCAGCGCTTTTCGCCGATCCGCGCGCCGACCTCCGGGTCGCAAAGCTCCGTCTCCAGAATGGGGGCCTTATTGCCGTGGCCCTCGTCCTGAAAGAAGAGGAGGCGCTTTTTCTCCCGGTCGTAGACGCCCTGAAATTCCTTCCCGGAGCCGATCGGCCAGTTGACCGGACAGGTCTCGATGCCGAGCTCGCGCTCCACCTCCTCGCAGAGGTCGAACGGGTCCTTGGTCTCACGGTCCATTTTATTGATAAAGGTAAAGATCGGGATATGGCGCATCGCGCAGACTTTAAAGAGCTTGCGGGTCTGCGGCTCCACGCCCTTGCTCCCGTCGATGACCATCACGGCGGAATCCGCGGCGGTGAGCGTGCGGTAGGTGTCCTCCGAGAAATCCTGATGCCCCGGCGTGTCGAGGATGTTGATGCAGAAGCCGTCGTGCTGGAACTGCATGACCGAGGATGTCACGGAGATCCCGCGCTGCTTCTCGATCTCCATCCAGTCCGAAGCGGCGGCCTTGGCCTTGCGGCTCTTGACCTCCCCGGCCTGCGCGATCGCGCCG
>CAZAAR010000040.1:0-17110 GCA_964483415.1 uncultured Oscillospiraceae bacterium | reverse complement strand
GTTTTACCATCGCCGTCGACCGCCCGTATACGAAAGCATCGGAGCGCCAGACCGATTGGATCGACATCGTCGCCTGGAGAAACACGGCGGAGTTCATCTGCAGATATTTTCAGAAGGGCAAGCCCATCATCATCGAAGGGTCCATCCAGACCAGAAACTGGGAGGATAAGAACGGCCAGAAACGGAAATCCGTCGAAGTGGTCGCCGACAACGCGGAATTCGTCCCCGGCACCAAGGACGGCGGCGCGTCCGCGCCCGGCCGTGCCGAGGCGCGCGCGGAATTCGCCCCGCCGGTCGCGGATCCCGCCCCGGTCTCGTTTTCAAGCGGCGAGGCCGAGGACTTCACCGTGGTCGAAGACGACGATCTCCCCTTCTGATTTGCAGAGCATCGAGTAACGAATTCAATAAGGAGGATTAGCATGGATAGACCCGAACGTCCGGAAAGACCCGGCAACCGCAACCGCCGCCCTAAAAGAAGGGTCTGCGCGTTTTGCGTCGATAAAGTCAGAGAGATCGATTATAAGGATGTCCCTCGCCTTCGGAGATTTCTCTCCGAAAGAGGCAAGATCATCCCCAGAAGGGTGACCGGGACCTGCGCCCGCCACCAGAGACAGCTGACCGTCGCCATCAAACGCGCCCGTCATCTCGCCTTCCTGCCCTACGTCTCCGACTGATTGCCCAAAAACAATCGCCGCCCTCCCCCATGGGGAGGGCTTTTTTATGCCCGGCGGAGGACGCGAGACGGCGCGGGGCGCGGGGCGGCGTGAGGCGCGGGGCGGTGCGGGACGCGGGACGGTGCGGGACGCGGGGCGGCGCGCGGCGCGGGACGGCGTGAGGCATGGGACGGCGCGAGGCGCGGGACGGCGCGGGGCGCGGGACGGCGCGGGGCGCGGGACGGCGTGAGGCGTGTGGCATGGGGCGGCGCGGGACGCGGGACGGCGTGAGGCGTGTGGCATGGGGCGGCGCCACGATAAAACGGATGTCTCGGCATTTTTTACCGCAACGTGGCGCCGGGGCCGAAAGAGTTCGCAAAGCAAAACCTCATCAGAACGCGCGGAACTCGTATCCCCGGTCGCGAAAGGCCTCGATCAGTGTGGGCAGCGCCTCGGCCGTGGCGGCGCGGGACGCGGGACGGGGCGGGGCGCGGGACGGCGCCACGATAAAACGGATGTCTCGGCATTTTTTACCGCAACGGGGCGCCGGGGACGCGGGGCCGAAAGAGTTCGCGAAGCAAAACCTCATCAGAACGCGCGGAACTCGTATCCCCGGTCGCGAAAGGCCTCGATCAGCGTGGGCAGCGCCTCGGCCGTGGCCGTGCGGGTGTCGTAATCGTGGAGCAGGACGACCACGGTATCCTTCCCCCGCGCCCCGGCCAGCACCTTCCGGACGATCTCGCAGGCGGAGATGTGCTGATTGACGCTGTCGGTGCCGTCGACGTTCCACGCGCAGAGCGTCAGGCCCTCGGCCTCGATCTCGGCGAGGATCCGCTTCATCAGCGCGGGGTTCGCCGAGACGTTCTCGATGCCGCCGGGCAGTCGGATGATGTCCGGGCGCTTCCCGGTGACCGATTCGATCCAGATCCGCTCCGTCTCGAGGTCCGTTTTCCACGCCTCCAAAGAGGAATAAATTTTTGAATATTTGTGGGACCAGCTGTGCAGGCCGACGGAGTGCCCCTCGAGCGCGATGCGCAGCAGGCGGTAATTCGCCTTGTCGCCGTCCGGCCCGATCACAAAAAAGGTCGCCTTCACGTTATACTCCTCCAGCACCCCGAGGATGTCCTCCGTGATCTCGGAGGGCCCGTCGTCAAAGGTCAGATAGACGATCTTCTGCGCGGATTCCATCCGTCCGGCGTCCCTCTTTCCGGCGGCGAGCGCGTACCCCCTCTTCCCGATCGGGACCAGCGCCGTCAGGACAAGGGTCGCCGCCGCCGCGCGAAGCGCGAGCGTCCGCAGCGTTGTGACCCGGAAAAACGGTTGCAATCCCTCACCCCCCGGAGATCCTGTTCCGGGGAATCCTATGCGGCGGGACGTTCTTTCTTGACAGGGGACGGGGCGGCGGTTAAAATTGACGGTAACGGACGAAAGGAGGACAATCTTTTGCGGCCTTTTTCTGAAATCACGGCGGAGGAGCTCTCCGGCCTCCGCTTTATCCTTACCGACATCGACGACACGATCACCAATGAGGGCAAGCTGACCGCCGAGGCCTACTCCGCCATGTGGGCCCTCCACGAGGCGGGCTTCGGCGTCGTCCCGGTCACGGGCAGGCCCGCCGGCTGGTGCAGCCTGATCGTCCGGGAGTGGCCGGTCGCGGGGGTCGTGGGCGAGAACGGGGCTTTCGCGTTTTATCTGCGGGGCGGGAAATTCCGCGAACTCCTGCATCCCAACGCCTCCGAGGACTCCCGCGAGATGCTCAAAGCGGTCATGGAGGCCGTGCTCAAAGCCGTCCCCGGCTCGAGGCTGAGCACGGATCAGTTTTCCCACATCTACGATCTCGCGATCGACTACCGCGAGGACGAGCCGAGACTTTCGATCGCACAGGCGGAAAAGATCGCCGGGATCTGCCGCTCGCTCGGCGCAGAGGCCAAGGTCAGCTCCATCCACGTCAACACGTGGTTCGGCGACTACAGCAAGCGCGAAATGGCGCTTTTGTTTTTTAAAGACGTCCTCGGCGCCGAGGACCCGAAGCGGCAGATCCTCTACTTCGGCGACTCGCCGAACGACGAGTCGATGTTCGAGTACTTTCCGCTCTCCTGCGGCGTGGCGAATATCCGGCCGTTTGAGCACGCCATTTCGCGTCTGCCGTCCTTCGTGACGGAGCGGGAGGGCGGCTTCGGCTTCGCGGAGGCGGCGGACATCATCCTGAAAAGAAAGGCCCGGTGACGGGCGGGTAAGAGCGGCGCGGCTTCGCGCGGCGCTCCTCCAAATCCCCATAAAATAAACAGCGGACGGCCGGGCTTTTTTCCCGGCCGTCCGCTGTTTATTTTATGGAACGCACGCCGTCTCCGGCGGTCCGGCCCTGCGGAGGACCGTGAAAATCGTTTTTATGGAGCCATAAATCTAAAAAAACCGCTCAGCCGCCCGGCACCAGCAGCCCGTAATTTTCATCGTTGCGGCGGTAGACCACGTTGATCTCGTCGGTCTCCTCGTTGCGGAACATGAAGAAGCTGTGGTCCAGCATGTTCATCTGGAGGATGGCCTCCTGTACGTTCATCGGTTTGAGCGTGAAGCGTTTGATCCTGACGATGCCGTACTCCTCGGGCGAGACGTCGCTGCCGAAGGATGGCTGGAAGGCGCCGGTGCGGAACTTTTTCTCAAGTCTCGTCTTGTTGCGGGTGATCTGCTTGACCAGCGCGTCGGAAGCCGCTTCCATGGAATCGATCCGGTCGGAGGTTGTTTTCTCTGCCCGGAAGAGCATGCCGCCGGACGTGATGGTCACCTCAACCGTCTCCCTGCCGTTTTGGTTGGAGACGGTGACGACGGCGTCGGCGTTTTCACCGAAAAAGCGATCGAATTTTTTGAGCTTTTTTGCGCAGCGCTCTCTGAATTCGTCCCGGACCGAGGTGTTGCGTGAAGTGATCCTGATGTTCATAACTTTGCCTCCTTTTTAAGCGGAACGCGGCGGCTTCAGAAAGACCGCCCCTTTTCTTCCGCCATGAATATTATACCATATCGGCCTCGGGCGATTCCATTCATGATTCTTACTAAAATGTGAATCGTTTGTTATGCTGCACGACGAATTTAGATAAAATGTGTTTACCCGCGCATAAAAAAGTGATATCCTTATATTGTTGCGGCCTGGGATTATGCGAAACGGGCGCCGGAATTTCTCTTCCGGCGCCCGTTTTTTTTAATAAGATAGGAACGGGCGCGCGGCCCCGCCGGGCCTCACGCCCCGACGATCTCGCCGCCGGCGACCACCATGACGGGCTCGGCGTAGACGGAGAACGGATCGTCGTCGAAGACGACGAGATCCGCGTCCTTGCCCGGCTCGATGGAGCCCACGCGGTCCGCGATGCCGCAGATCTCGGCCGGGACGATCGTGATGGCACGCAGGGCGTCCTCCCGGCTCATGCCGCCGCGCACGGCGATCCCCGCCGAGAGCGCGAGAAACCGCTCCGGCACCTCCGGGTGGTCCGTGCAGATCGCGACCGGGATGCCGGCCTCGGCGAGCTCCGCGGGGTTGCAGTCGTCCATGTTGGCGAGCTCCGGCTTCGTGCGCGTGCCGATCATCGGCCCCGCGACGACCGGAATATGCTTCCCGGCGAGCCGCTCCGGGGCAAGCCACCCCTCGGTGCCGTGGATGATGACCGCCCTCAGGCCGAATTCCTCGGCGATGCGGACGGCGGTGAAGATGTCGTCCTGACGGTGCGCGTGAAAATGGGCCTGGACGGCGCCGTCCAACACCTCCAGCAGGGACTCGGCCTTCATGTCGAAATCCGGGGGATCGACGTCCTCCTCCTCGCTGGCCAACAGGTCCTCGGCGTAGCGGCGGGCTTTCATGAGCTGCTCGCGGATCACGGCGGCGGTAGCCATTCTCGTCGCGGGGGCCTCCCCGCGCTGGCGGTAGGTATTGATCGGGTTTTCGCCCAACGCGAATTTCATCGCGAGCGGGCAGCGGATGATTCGGTCCTCGATGGTGTCGCCGTAGGTCTTGAGCGCGAGCATCTGCCCCGCGACCGCGTTGGCGCTGCCTGGCCCGGTGACCACGGTGGTGACGCCGGCCTTGAGCGCCTCGCGGAACGCCCGGTCCGCCGGGTTGACGGCGTCGACGGCGCGCAGCTGCGGCGTGGCGGGATCGGTATCCTCGTTGCCGTCGTCGGCGTCCTGCCCCTTGCCGTCCCCCCACATGCCGATGTGGGTATGGGCGTCCACAAATCCCGGATAGACGGTCGCGCCGTTGAGATCGACGGCGTCCTCCTCCTTGGGCAAAAACGCCGACGGGCCGACGTCGAGGATCTTCCCGTCCCGGACAAGGATGAAGCCGTCTTCAAATTCCGCCCCCGCGGCCGTGTAAACCCGGGCATTGTAGAAAAGCATAGTCCCACCCTTTCAAAAAAGGGTATCGCCGGAAGCAATACCCTTCGCCTGTCTGTCAATCGTCGTAGAAGCCGCGGTTTTTGTTCTTCGTGCGGCGGTTCTGGGAGCCCCGGCGGCTCTCGATGACGTCCTTGAGATCGTCCATCTTCTCGTCGCTGCTCTGTTTATAGCGATTCATCATATCTTCAAAAGACATATTCTGATTTTGGTTCCGCGGGCGGAACTCGAAGCTGTCGGTCCCGGGGCCCGAACGGGAGCGGTCCTGACGCGGCGGGCGGTCCCTCTGAAAGCGGTCGCGCGGCGGCTGATCCTCCGGCGGCTCCTCCGCCTGCTTCATAGAGAGGCTGATCTTGCCGTCCGGGGAGATGCCGAGGACCTTCACTTTCACCGTCTGCTGCATGGTCACGAATTCTTTGATGTCCTTCACATAGGTGTGCGCCACTTCGGAGATATGTACCATGCCGGTCTTGCCGCCGGACAAATCGACAAAAACACCGAAATTGGTGATGCCGGAAACTTTGCCCTCCAGGATAGAGCCAACCTCAAGCTGCATAATTCCTTTTAGCTCCCTCTCAAAACTGCTGAAACCCCGCGCCTCAATTCGTGCCGGAGACGTCTACGTAGAAATGCTCGTCGGAATAGGCATAGCCGAGCTTGTCCCGCGCCATGCTTTCGATGAAATCGTTGGTGCCGTAAGTATCTAGGGTCCGCTGAAGCTCCTCATTCTCGATCTGCTGGCGGTTATATTCCTCTTTGACCGCCGCGAGCTCCGCGCGTTTTTTGGTGATGTCCACTTGGAAGCTCACCAGAGCGTACAGGATATACACCCCGAATGCGATCACCGCAAGCCGCAGAAACAGGCTCTTGTTCTTCTTCTCTTTGGTTCCCAGCTTCAAATTTCCGACGCCCCTTCCCCTGCTCCCCGGAAGGCGTCCGCACACGTCTTTCCGGGAAAAACAGATTCTTATATTTCCTGATACTTAAACACAATGGATTATACACTATTTGGCCTTCCTTTTTCAATAGTTTTTTCGCGTTTTCCGAAGATTTTTTAAACATGCTTTCTCCTTTTGCCACGGTTTTCCTGCCGATCTCCCTCAAAAACGACCGGATTCTCCGCAGCGGCGGCGCCAAAACGCGGCAAATCGCCCGCCGGACGCGCGCGATCAGCCGCCCGACCAGCGCGACGAAGCGCCCCGCCGTCCCCATCCAGACGGCGAACCCGACCGCCGAGCCGAAATAGAGGTAGAGCCGCGGCTGGCCGTAATTGCGCTCCAAAAGAAACGAAAAATACAGGAATCCGGCGATCAGGCAATAGCACGCGTCCCCCCAAAATCGGCGTCCTCTCCCGGGCGGAAACAAAAAACGGAACAGGTCCTGCGCGCTGCGGCACAGGGCGAGCTCCGCGCCGAACGCCATCGCCTCCAAAAAGAGGGCCGTCTGGAACGCATTGATGTCGTCATAAAAGATCATGCCGCCTCCTCAGCGCGAGAGCCTTTCCAGAAAGCCGGCCCGCCGCGGCAGCCTCCCGGAATAGCGCAGCCAGTCAATCTTCCCCTCCGCGGAGAGGTCCCCGGTCTCCGCCGAAAAGCCGGTCACTTTGAGGTTTCTCCCGCCGATCACCAGCATCGAGTCCGGCAGCGCGGCGCGGATCTCCCGCTCGTCGAATCCCTCCAGCGAGACGATCCCGGCGGCGGAGAGCTTCCCCCGCTCCTCGATCTTCACCCAATGGGGCCTTCTTTCGGCCTGCTGCGCTTCCCTCATAGTCCCGCCTCCCGAAAATAGGTTCTCTGCGGGCATCTTATGGAAAAACGGCCAAAAAAATACCGGGGAACGCTGAAAAGCATTCTCCGGCGCCGTGTCCCCGCGGACGAAAAGGATCGGGCCTTCCCCACCGTCCGAAAACGGCGCGGTGGCCCTTTCCGCCTCTTTTAGCGGCGTTCGTTATTCGCGTCCTTCTGTTGGCTCTGCTGCTGTTTCTGCGGGCTCTGGGGGTTCTGCGGACCCGGGTTTTGCGGGCCTTGCGTGCCCTGCGTGCGGTTGTTGTTGGCGTTGTTGGAGTTGTTGTTGGAGCTGTTCTCTCTGGAATAGTTCTGATTGTTGGAAAGCATAAAAAGATCTCCGTTTCGGAAAAATTAGAAAGCGCCGCTCTCGCAGTTTTTTTCTCAAAAGCTCTGCTTTCGCTCTCATTTTTCCCGCATAAGGAGATTTTATGCAATCATTTATTTTTTATGGGCGGGCGACTCTTTTTGGGTCGGATTACGGGGCGTTCCTCCCGCCGGAAACGTTCTTTTCCGTTTGGCTCTCCATTTCTCCGGGGCCCGCGCGCCCGGCGCGAAACCCTGCAAAAAAACGGCCGCGGACGGCGCGGCCGCCAAGACGGCCCGGCCCGGCGCTCCGGGGCCCTTAACTCTCGATCCGCATGGGACGGAAGCCCTCCCCGACGATCTCGTTGGAGGGCGAGGACATGATGAAGGCCGCGGGATCGCATTCCCGCACGGCCTTTTTAAAAATCGGGAACTGATTCTCCGGCATGGCGCACATGATGACCCGCCGGACCCCGCCGGTATAGCCGCCCTCGCCGCTCAAAAAAGTGACGCCGCGGTCGATCTTCTCCATAATCATTCTAGCCGCTTTCTCCGGGTCCTCCACGACTGCCCACGCGACGACGCCGCGCCGGTCCCCGTAGAGCACCGTGTCCAGCGCGCGCTCCGCGGTGTAGACCGAGACGAGCGCGTAGAGCGCGGCCTCCATGCTGGAAAAATAGAAGCCCGCGGCGACGATGACGGCGAAATCAATATAGAGCAGCATCTTGCCGAGCTGGATGTGCGGATATTTGAGCAGCAGCAGCCGGCCCACGATGTCCGAGCCGCCGGTCGAGGAGCCCCGCTGGAAGACGATGCCGAGGCCCGCGCCGATCAGCAGGCCGCCGAAGATGGAGGCGAGCAGCAGGTTGCCGGTATATTTCGGCAGAAAAACGGCGAGCGCGTCGGTCAGGACGGTTAAAATCACCAGCGTGCGCAGCGTGGAGCGGAGAAAACTTTTGCCGAGAAATCTCCATCCCAGCAGGATCAGCGGCAGGTTGAGCAGCAGGCTCCCAATGCCGATCGGCAGACCGGTGAGGTCGTTGAGCATCGTGGCGATGCCCGTGACGCCGCCCGGCACCACGTGATTGGGCGCGGTGAATATATCCACGCCCGCCGCGAAGAGGAACGAGCCGGCGAGCTCGGCGCAGATGTCCCAGAAGATCCCGTCCAGCTTTTTCACGCCAACGCCTCCCCGCTCAAAAGTCCCGACGACGCGGAAAAAAGATCCCTCGCGCGGGATTCGTTCCCGCAGAGCCAGAGCCAGCCGAACAGCGCCTCGACGCCGGTCGCCTTGCGGTACTCGGCGGCGGTGGCGCTGTGGGGGATATGCCCCGCCGCGCAGTTGCGCCCGCGCTTCAGAATGCCGAGCTCCTCCTCGCCGAGCACCGGCTCCAGCAGGTCGTAGACCCGCGCCTGCGCCTCGGCCCGCACCATGAGCACGGCGCGCTCGTGGAGCTTTCCCGCGGGCAGAGAGCCATGCTCAAGCAGCTTTTCACGTACAAAAATCTCATAGACCGAATCCCCGACAAAGGCCAGAGACAGCCCGCTCAGCATCCCGGCCTCCTGTTTCGTCAACACGCCGCGCTCCAAAAATAAGCCCCCAGTAAAATGAGAAATGAAGATCAAAACTCAAAAAAGCGAAACTCAAAACCGCCGAAAGGCGGCCATGCCGCGGGCGGTCCGCCCACGGCACGGAAAAACCCGCGCGCGGGGGTTGGCCCTCCTCCCGCCGCGGCTTTTCCGGAAAAAGCATGCGGGGACGCGGCAAAACGGGGCGTCCTCCCAAGTAAAAAAGCGGCGTCCGCGGGCGAAAGCCCCGCCGTCCTATGGAACTTTTCTATGCCCGGATCACCGGACGTATTCAAAATCAATATCCAAGACGGAGACGGTGTCGCCCTCCCGGATGCCCATCTCCTCGAGCCTGTCGATGATGCCGGAGAGACGCAGCACGCGCTGGAAATACTGCATGGACTCGTAGTCGTCCAGATCGACGAAGCCGAGCGTGTGGGCGAGCCACGGCGCGTCCACGACGTAGACGCCGTCCTCCACCGTTACGGTGAACTCCTGCCTCCCCGTGATCTCGGGGCGGGCCTCCGGCTCGTAGCGCAGGACCGGCGGCAGCTTGGAGAGGGCCTCCTCGAGCGCCCCCAACAGCTCGCCGACGCCCTGCCGGGTCGCGGCGGAGATGAGAAAATAGGTCAGGCCCTCGCTTTTCGCGAATTTGTCGAATTCCCCGATCATCTCGGGGATCGCGGCGTCGCATTTGTTGAGCGCGAGGATCTGCGGGCGCTTCGCGAGCTCCGGGTTAAAATGCTCGAGCTCGCGGTTGATGGTCTTATAGTCCTCGACCGGATCGCGGCCCTCCTCGGCGGCGATGTCGACGATATGCAGGATCAGCCGGCAGCGCTCGACGTGGCGCAGGAAGTCGTGCCCGAGGCCGACGCCCTCCGCGGCGCCCTCGATGAGCCCCGGGATGTCCGCCATCACGAAGGAGCCGTCGTCCGTCTTGACCACGCCGAGCACCGGCGTGAGCGTCGTGAAGGGGTAGCTCGCGATCTCCGGCTTCGCGGCCGAGCACACGCTGATCAGCGTGGACTTGCCGACGTTCGGGAAGCCGACCAAGCCCACGTCCGCGAGGAGTTTGAGCTCCAGCGTGACCTCGATCTCCTCGCCGGGCAGGCCCGCCTTGGCGAATCTCGGGATCTGGCGCGTGGAGCTCGCGAAATGCGAGTTGCCCCAGCCGCCCTTGCCGCCCCGCGCCACGGCCTGCGGCCGCTTGTCGGAGACGTCGGCCAGAATCCGGCCGGTCTCCGCCTCCTTGACGACGGTGCCGACCGGCACCCGGATCACGAGGTCCGGCGCGGATTTGCCGTAGCATTTGTTGCCCATGCCGTTTTTGCCGTCCTCGGCAAAATAGCGTTTGCGGAATTTAAAATCGACGAGGCTCGAAAGGTTGCTGTCGCCGACGAAAACGACGTCCCCGCCCTTTCCGCCGTCGCCGCCGTCCGGCCCGCCGGCATTGATGAATTTCTCGTGGTGGAACGCGACGGCGCCGTCGCCGCCCTTTCCCGCCCGGATCCTGATCTTCGCGACATCTACGAACAAAAAATATACCTCTTTCTTTTTACGCACATATGGGATCCCCAGTCCGTGAAAGGGCCGCGGCCCCCATAAACTTCCAACGGGCACACCCGAAAAAAACGCGGGCGAACCTTCCGAAGTCCGCCCGCAATGTAACCAACCTTACTGCTCCTCTGGATAGATGCTGACTTTTTTGCGGTCCGCGCCGAGGCGCTCGAAGCGGACGACGCCGTCTTTCAAAGCGAACAGGGTGTCGTCGGAGCCTCTGCCGACGTTGTCGCCGGGGTGGATGTGGGTGCCGCGCTGGCGGACGAGGATGTTGCCCGCGAGGACGAACTGGCCGTCCCCTCTCTTGACGCCAAGGCGCTTCGAGGCGGAATCGCGTCCGTTTTTGGTGGAGCCCATTCCCTTTTTATGAGCAAAGAACTGAATACCGATCCGAATCATGGTTTTACACCTCCGAAATTATTAAGTTGACCGTGCCGGGGTGATCTTGTGCAATATTATGCAATTCGAGCCGCAGGGCCGAGATGAAATGCCAGGCCGCGGGCCTCGCGTTCTCCCGGAGAACCAGCTCGACGCTGTCCTCTCCGACCTCGACGCCGCACCGCGTTTTGACGATCTCCGTGATGCCGTTGACCGCCATCTCGGTGCAGGCGCTCACCGCCGCACAGACGATATCTTTTCCACTTTCGGCAAAGCCGGCGTGCCCGCTGACGCGAAACGAGACCGGCTGGCCTTTATGATAACAAAATTCCGCGCGGATCATCGCGCGTCAGCCTTCGATCGCCCCGATGACGACCTTCGTGTAGGGCTGACGATGGCCGAGGCAGCGGGCGCTGCCCTTTTTGGAGCGGTAGGTGAAGACGCGGATCTTCTTGGATTTGCCCTGTTTTTCCACGACGCCGCCGACCTTTGCCCCCTCTAAATAAGGAGCGCCGACCTTGACGCCTTCGTCGCCGCCGATCGCCAGCACTTTGTCAAAAACGACTTCGTCGCCGGCCCCGGCTTCGATCTTTTCGATGTAGACCACGTCGTCTTTTTCGACGCGGTACTGTTTTCCGCCCGTTTCGATGATTGCGTACATAATAAACCTTCTTTTGTTGGACTCGCTGCAAAAAGGGCACCAATGCGCGTTTGGGCGCACTGAATTTAGGAAGCCCAGAGCATGCGGCAGACTGAATTATAACATGGCAAAAGCGGGATGTCAAGCATCCCGTTTATAAAAATATACTAAGGGCCGCCCGCCTATTCCGGCAGATTTTGCTCGGAGCCCGGCTCGGGTACGGCCGCCCCTTCCGAGGCGGTTTCTTCGGGCGCTTGTTCTTCCAAAACGGTCAGCGGGACGTTCTTTCCCGAGAGCGGTTCCCGTGAATCGGCCAGCGGGACGTTCTTTTCCGAGATGAGCTCCGCCTCCCCGGCCGCCTGTTTCGGCGTCTTCGCCCGATAATCCCATCGCCCGGCGACGACCAGCTTTGACTCCTCCGTGTCGCGGTAGGGCCGCAGATACTCGGAGTCGTTTTCGCGGCGGATGCGGCTCATGACGAGAAAATGGGCGATCACCGCCGCAAGCGCGAGCGCGGCGCCCAGCGCCTGTGAGACGCGAAGGCTCCCGAGCATCAGGCTGTCGGTCCGCAGGCCCTCGATCCACATGCGCCCGAAGCCGTTCCAGCCGATGTAAAACAGGAACATCTGCCCGTCGTAGCGGCGTTTTTTCATCGCAAACACAAAAATGAGAAGTCCGATCAAAAGCCAGAGGGACTCATAAAGAAACGTCGGGTGCACCGGCTTCGCGGGGTCCATCTCCGCGCCCATAAAGTCGGAGGTATGGCTCGCAATATAATAGGCGACGGTCTTGCTGGTCATGCCCCACGGCAGGTCCGTGTTGGTGCCGAACGCCTCCTGATTCACAAAATTCCCCCAGCGGCCGATCGCCTGACCGATCATCAGGCCGGCCGACCCGATGTCGAAAAACGGCAGCAGCCGGACGCCGCGCCACCGGCAGCCGAGGATCGCGCCGACGGCGCCGCCGATGACCGCGCCGTAAAAACCGAGCCCGCCGCCGCGCAGGTTTAAAATCGCGCCGAGGTCGCCGGCGTATTCCTCCCAGCGGAAGGCGACGTAGTAGAGGCGCGCGCCGATGACGCCCATGACCGCGGCGGTCATCACGACGTCGAGCGCGCGGTCGCCGTCGAGGCCGAACTCCTTAAAATTCCGGAACGCGAACAGCAGCGCGAGCAGAAAGCCCGCCGCGATCAGGACCGCGTACCAATAGATCTCCATGCCGCCGATGGAAAACGCCACGCGGCTGATCTCAAACTCGAGCCCCAGACCGGGGAACGACACAATATCCGTCATAGTATCCTTCCTTTTGTAAAAAGTCGAACGCCGGGCTCTCTTTCCTTTCCGGGCGCGGTCAGTCCCCGACCGGCCGGATCACGGAGAGCACGGCGTATTCCTCGTTATAGGCCGAGAAAACCCGCTCACAGACGGAGTTCATGGTGGCCTCGGCGGCCGCGTCGAGGATCACATAGGGGCTGTGCCCGGCAAAATGGCAGTTTAACAGCTCCGAGGCGATGCCCTCGGTCCGTTCCGCGGCGCGCAGGTAGTGGCCGTAGACGCTGCGCTGGGCGTTGCGGAACAGCTCCTCCGGGATCCCGTCCCGCCGCAGCTCGCCAAAGCGCCGCCGCAGCGCGTCGGCAACCTTCTCCGGCTCCTTCGACTCGCCGGAATAGAGCGTGCTGCAAAAATCCCGCCCGCAGAAAGCCTCCGAGTAAAACGTGGAGTTGATGAGCTCCTGATCGTAGAGCTCGCGGTAAAACCGCGTGTAGTCCGCGGCCATGGCCTCGGCAAAGATTTCATCCAGAACCGAGCCGGTCAGGTTCTCCCGCTCGCCGCGGTCGAGCCCCTTGAAACCGAACGTGAACTGCGGCACGGAGACCGGCAGGCGCTGCTCGATATAGGGCTCCAAGACCTCCGGCGGCTCGGCGCAGGTGCTGTGACGGATGAGCACGGGCTCTTTCGCCTTGAGCACCTTGTCCGCAGCGGTGAGCACGGCGTCCCGGTCGAAACTCCCCGCGACGGCCAGCACCATGTTGCTCAGGTCGTAAAACGCGCCGTAGCATTTGTATAACAGGTCCGCGTCGATCTGCGCGATGCTCTCGACGGTGCCCGCGATGTCGTTGCGGACGGGGTTTTTCACATACATGGAGGTCAGCATGTTGAAGAGCACGCGCCATTCCGGGCTGTCGTCGTACATGCGGATCTCCTGCCCGATGATGCCGCGCTCCTTCTCGACCGTCTCCGGCGTGAAATACGGATGCGTGACGAAATCGAGCAGGATCTCGATGGATTCGGCAAAATGGTCGCTGCAGGAAAACAGGTAGGCCGTCCGGTCGAACGAGGTGTAGGCGTTGGCCGAGGCCCCGGTCTTCGCGAAGCGGTCGAAGGCGCTGCTTTCCTCGCTCTCAAAGAGCTTGTGCTCGAGGTAGTGGGCCGTGCCCTGCGGGATCGGGTCCACCCGGCCGTCCGCGTAGCGGATCTCGGTGTCGATCGAGCCGTAGGCCGTGCCGAACAGCGCGTAGGCCGAGCGGAACCCCTCCATCGGCGCCAGCAGCATTTTCAGGCCCGAGGGGTGGTCGATGATCTCGTAATGATCGCCGAGGCGGTCGCTTTTCACAATTTCGTTATTCATCCGTTTTCGCCTCCCCGGTCAAACGATAGACGGCGGCGAGCTTCGCGCGCCCGGCCATCTGCGCGATCTGCGCGGCCGTGACGGCGCCGATCGTCTCGGCGTCCTCCGCGGGCGTGCGCAGGTCGCCCTCCAGAATCCTCGTTAAATACCAACCCTCGGCCCCGTCCAGCGAATCCTCGACGGATTTGAGGCTGTTGACCGCCAAGAGCAGCGTGTTCCCGCGCTCCTCCTCCGTGAAGCCGCCCTCCGCGACGGCGCAGAGCTGGTTCCCGATCTCCTTCTCCGCCTTTCGCATGTTGGCGGATTCGACGCCGCTGTCCACAAAGAGGACGCCGGTGGGTCGGTCATACCGGGCCGCACAGTAGTAGCAAAGGCTCATCTTTTCGCGCACATTCATAAAAAGTTTAGAAAACGGCGTGCCGCCGTAGAGCGCGGTCATCATGCGGGCGGCGGCCTGTTCGGTCTCCTCCGTCGGCGCGCCGATGCGGTAGGCCATCACGAGCTTGCCCTGCACGACGTCCATCTTTTCGTCGAGCTCGGTATAGTCCGAATAGGGCAGCGGCCGCGCGGTTTTAGCGTCAAAACGGTCGCGCGCGATCCGGCCGAGGCGCTGTGCGAAGACCCGCCGCGCCGTCTCCGGGTCGCCCGGGCCGGTGAAGAGCACCTCGATGCGCGACTTTTTTAAAAGCTCGCGCCACGCGTCGGTCGCCTCCCCGGCGGTCAGCTTCTCGGCGTCCTCTTTATAGCCGTAGCGCTTGACGCCGAACGGCTCGTCCCGGAACAAAATCTCCGTGCATTTGCCGATGGCGTAGGCGCGCTTCTCGTTGAGCTCGCTCTCGATGGTGTCGATCAGGTAGCTGCGTTCGACGCGGAAATCATCCTCCGGAAAGCGGCCGTATTTATCCAATACCGGGTCCGTCAGCACGGAGCAGAGCAGCTCGGCCGACTCCCGGCAGAGCTCCTCCCCGGCGATGGAGTAGCGGTCGTCCGCCGTCTGCACCGAGAGGTGGATCATTTGCAGGTCGGCGTATTTGGTGACGTCGGCGTCGAGGATCGCGCCGTACATGGACGCGAGCTTCGCGTTGAGGGCCGTGAAATCCGGGTAGGCGCCGCAGCCCTTCCGCAGCAGAAACGGCACCAGCGCGCGGACGGTGGCCTTGGTCCGCTCGAGCGGCGCGATCAGGACGGCGGTCATCCGGTCGGATTTGAACTTCGGCTCCCGGATCGCGGTGAAATAGATGCCCTCGCCGATCTCGCGGCGGACAGGCCTGTCTTCCATAGGTCAGTCTCCTTTGTTTCATATACGAATCTTATTTAGTATCCGCAAAAACCGGGATTTGATGAATCCCGGCCCGAGGCGGCGTTTCCGGACAAAGCGGCGTTTGGATTTCGGGCGATCCCGCCCGGCGGCCGCTCCGAAAAATAGCCCAAAAAAAAGCGTTTTCAGGCCGGCGGGAGCCCCGGCCTCATGGGAGCGTAAAAACGGATGCCCTCTTCGTCGAAGCGCGTCTTGATCTGTTCGAGCACGTCGAAACGCGCCGCGTCGTAGTCCTCCCAGCGGGCATAGGCCTGCGCGACGAGATCGACATATCCGGCGCCGAGCTTGTCGACGCGGCAAAGGGGCTTCGGCTCCGGGTCGATCTTCGGATGGGTGGCGAGGATGTCGGCGACGATCCGCTCGGCCTTTTTAAAATCCTCCGCGCAGTCGATGGAGACGGTCTCGCGGATGCGGCGGCAGCCCATGCCGGAACGGTTGACCAGCGTGCTGGCGACGAGATTGCCGTTCGGGATAAAGATCTTGCTGCCGTCCGGGGTGCGCAGCTTCGTGTGGATCGGGCCGATGTCCGTGACATAGCCGCTCGCGCCGTCGCCGAGGCACTCGATGTTGTCGCCGATCACGAAAGGCTTGGAGGTCAAAAGGATGATGCCGCCCGCGAGGTGCGTCAGGCCGTCCTTGATCGCCAGCGTGACGGCGAGGGCCAGCGTGCTGAAGAGGGCGAGCACCGAGGTGATCGGGAATCCGAGCTTTGAAAGGGCGGTCAGGATCAGGATCAGATAGAGCATAAACTTCGTCACCGTCGTGATGATCGTGAAGGCGCTTCGCTCCATTTTGGACGCGCGCAGGTGCCGCTCCATCAGCCCTATGATGAGCCGCACGAGAAAATAGCCGAGGATGAGGATGATCCCGGCGGTCATCAGGTCTATTTTATAGGTTTCCCAGATCTGCGCGAGCGTCATGCCGGAGGTCTTGTCCGTGAGGATTTCCACCGGGTTCTCCGCGTCCGTCTGCGTCTTAAAAAGCGCGGCAATCGTGCTGTCCGCGTCGTCAAACAGCCTTATGGGTCTCATCCCATCGCCTCCAAAGCGGATATTTTTTATAAAAGGAACGAACGAATCTTTTTATCGGCCCGTGCCGTGCCCGCGGCGAATCCCTCGGCGGGGCGGCACGAAACTCCGGCTTCCCCCCGGCGGAACCGCGGCGTTTCCCGGACTCAGAGCTTCCGGAGCCGCGCGAAATTCGCCATCAGCTTTTTGGTGCCGACCGTGTCGAAGGCGATCTCCAGCAGGAAATCCCCGGACATGGACGTGACGCCGGTGACGGTGCCCTCCCCAAAGGTGCGGTGCCTCACCCGGTCCCCGACATGCCAGTCGTCCGCGGGCTTCGCCTTTTCCTCGCGGTAGGGCGTAAAGGCGACGTCCGTCCGGACGCGGCCGGATCCGTCCTCGTCGCCGAAATGATAGCTCTGCCGCGCCGGTCGGCGCTCGGCGGTCTCGTCAGTGAAATCCGTCAGGCCTTCCGCGATCTCGGCGACAAAGCGGGAGAGGCGGTTGCGCGCCGTCTGGCCGAAGAGCATGCGCGAGGCGGCGGCGGTCAGGTAGAGGCGCTCCTTGGCGCGCGTCATCGCGACATAGGCGAGCCTGCGCTCCTCCTCCAGCTCCACCGGCTCATAGACGGCCCGCATGCCGGGGAAGATGCTCTCCTCCATGCCCACGGCGAACACCTGCGGGAATTCAAGCCCCTTCGCGGAGTGGACGGTCATCATCAGCACCGCGTCGCCCTCCTCCAGCCGGTCGATATCGGTCAGCAGGGCCGTCTCCTCGAGAAAGCCCCCGAGGCTCGGCTCCTCCGCGGCGTCCATGTATTTTAGGATGTTGGTCTTGAGCTCCCCGACGTTTTCGATCTTGACCTCGCCCTCCTCGCCCATGGCTTT
>CAZAAR010000039.1:0-17321 GCA_964483415.1 uncultured Oscillospiraceae bacterium | reverse complement strand
GCGGGGCGGAGAGGGAACGCGGGAAAGTCTCGCGGAGGGCGGTTTCGCGCGTCGTGACCGCGGGGAATGGACGCCGCCCGGCGCGGGCGGGGCGGGGGCGGGGCGGAGAGGGGCGCGGGAAAGTCTCGCGGAGGGCGTGGGAAGAAGTTCCGGGGGCGGTGGCCCTCTGCGCAGGGGCGACCCATGCCGCCGCGGTTATGAGGAATCGGGCGGGCGGCTTTGCCGGCGGCCCGCGCGTTGTTAGTCCGGCTCGGGGAGCAAATTCGGCGTGGTGCTGTCCACAACGGTATAGACGCCGGTGTTTTCGGGGTCGGCAAGGTAGAAATACGCCTCCTGCCGCCCGTCCATCCGGAACGTCTTCGTGTGATCGTATGAGGCGTCATAGACGGCGCGGATCACGACGAACCGGTTCTCCAGCATCTCGTCGCTCCAGCCGCGGCTCTTCGCGAGGTCGCTGCCTTTGTACATTTCGGTGACGCGGCGCGTCTCCGCCTCGTCCACCTCGCAGCTCTCCACCTCCATGCGGAGAGCGTCCTCGGCCAAAAGCTGCTGCCGCACGATCTCCGGCGCGATCGTCTGGAAGCTGACCGACGATACGACATAGTCCATCTCCCCGGTGACCGAGCTGGCGAGAATATTTACCCGGAGGTTGATTACATACAGGGCGTTCTGCGCGTAGAGCTGCACGTGATAGCCGCCCATATCTCCCCCGCCGAGGTTGACGGTCATCGTGCCGACCGTGACATACTCCGGCAGAGGGCAGCGCGCCGGCAGCGGCTCGAAGCGGTGTTCCGAAGCCTCCGGAACGGAGGTATCCACCGTGCCCGCGCGGTACTGCGCGAGCATATCGTTGACCGCCGCCTGAATCCGCGTCATCTCCTCGTCCGAAAATTCCTCCGGCGCGCCGAGATAGGCGCCGATGATTCCGCCGATGTTGTTGCAGATCCCTTCGGCGCCGGCGGCGTCGAACACATAGGTCTTGTTGTTCCCCTCCGGGCCGGAATATGTGGCCATCAGCCATTCTCCGGGAGAGCCGATGAGCCAGGTGTCGTTTGCGGTTTCCAGATAGACCGACCAGGAGCCCCCGGTCGCCGGGTTCTCCCATTGGTCGTACACCGTGAAATCGGTGAGGCTTCTCAGATACCGGAGCAGCAGCACGCTGTCCGCCGCGCCGATCTTGCGGTGATTTTCCGTAAAATCCCACGGCCCGGAGGAGCAGGCCATCAGGGATACTTGATCTCCGTTGAGGTTTTTGAGGAACTCCCGGAGGCGAACGGCGTCGTCTTCCGTGCCAAGCACGGTCTCTTCGACGAAGATATCGTAGACGGCGGGATAATCGGCGACGGCGTAGCAGGGGAAAATCTCCACTTCGGCGGAGCCGTAGCTCCCGCCGAAGCCGGCGTTCCCCTCCGCGTCATAAAACGCGAACTGCGCGCCGCCGCCCTCCGGGATCCGGCTGAAAAACGGGACCACGGCGATTGAGGGACAGCGGTCGACCGGAATCGTATCGTCGATATCCCCGGAAAAGCGGATCTCTTTTATTGTTTCGTCCATGCAGACAAAAATCCAGTAATCCCCGTAATAGCCGGCGGCCGCGTCTCCGTTTTGCACGGTCATCGCCGTAGAATCAGCCGTTTTCAGAAGCGTGAACGAACCCTCTTCGCCTCTTTGGAACACGGCAAAGCCGTAGGCGCTCCCCGTGGAATAACCGGCGAAACAGAACGTCTTTGTGGGGTCGAGCCCGTCGGACGGCTCCGCGAACTGATGGTCGAAGATCGCCGCCTCCGCGCCGAGCGCCTCGGAGATCGCGGCCTCGGCGCTCCCGCCGGAAGAGAAATCGTTCTCTTTGATGGAGATAACGCCGTCTTCCTCCCTCGGGTTTGTCAAAAAGCAGGCCGCGAGGACGGCGCAGGCGACCGCGGCGGCGGCGAGCGCCCAAAAGGCGGGTTTTTTATAATGAAGAATGTTTTTGATCCGGCCCCGGACGTCCCCCTCGCCGAAAGCCACCGGACAGGCTCCAATCCGGGCGCGCCGGGTGCTGCATGAGAGCAGCGCGCTGGAGTAAGCCCGCTTCTCCGCCTCGCCGAGCGTCTTAATGACGCGCTCGTCGCAGGCGAGCTCGACGTCCCGGCAGAGCAGGAAATACGCGAGCCAGACCGCTGGGTTGAACCAGTGGACGGCCAGCAGCAAAAAGCCGAGGAGTTTGATCCGGTGGTCCCCCCGCCGGATGTGCGCCTCCTCGTGGGCGATTACCAGCTCCCGGTCCCGCTCCTCCATGCCGAAGGGGAGGTAAATTTTTGGGCGGAGGACGCCCAGCACAAACGGGGAGGCAATCGCGTCGCATTCAAAAATATTTCCCCGGAACGGGACGGCCGCGCGCACCCTGCCGCGGAGCTTAAAATAGGAGACCGCGCAGTAGATCAGCAAGACGCCGATCCCGACGAGCCAGACGCGGGAGGCGACCGCCGTGACGATCTGAAGCGGGTTGACGCTCGCGACCGGGTCCGGCGTAAAGGCCGCGGCCAGCGCGGGGTTGACCGATTGGTCGACCGCCGGGATGCCGCTCGCGATGGCGGGCGCCCGGGCCAGTTCGATCCCCCGCGGGATCGGTTCCGCGCTTGGGATAAGGCTCAGCGCGCTCTCGACGCGAAACGGAAACATGAGCCGGAGGGCGACGAGGCCCCACAGCGCGACGGAGACCGTCTTCGGCGCGTTTTTGAGCGGCAGGCGCAGCAGCAGCACCGCGAGGATCATCCAGACCGCCGTGATGCTCATGTTGAGCACCGTTAAAAAAATCTGTTCCATGCTCATCCCTCCCCATAGGCGTCGATCATCTTTTTGATCTCCGCGGCTTCCTGCGGGGAGAGGGCCTTCCGCCTCGTAAACGCCGCGATAAAGGCCGGCAGGGAGCCGGAAAAGTTCTTCTCCACGAACGCCCGGCTCTCGGAGAGCTGCACCTCGTCCTTCGAGATGAGCGCGGTGACAAGCGCGTTCTCGTTTTTGAGCACGCCGCGCTCCGCGAGACGCCGCAAAACCGTATACGCGGTGGATTTTTTCCACCCGAGCCGCGCCTCGCAGAGCTTCGCGAGCTCCCCGCTGCTCACGGG
The DNA here is from genome assembly GCA_964483415.1 of uncultured Oscillospiraceae bacterium. Taxonomy (GTDB): domain Bacteria; phylum Bacillota; class Clostridia; order Oscillospirales; family Ruminococcaceae; genus UMGS1668. Next base: position 14,214 of record CAZAAR010000039.1, on the reverse strand, counting down.
CTCGTTTTCCCAGAGGATCAGACAGAATCGGTATTCGCTCTCATAGACTTTTGGCGTCGCCATAGTTTGCCTCCAAAAAAGATGGTTTAATCTGTTAGACTACACACAGACTAACAGATGAAACCATCTTTGTCAACCGGGTCTTCCCTTTTATTTTTGGTGGGCTCCCGTCTCCGGAGGGCGCTCCGCGCGGCGGCAGGGAAGAAATTTCGAGGGGCGGCAGGGAGCATTTCCGCGGCGGCGGAGCGGTTTCGCGGGGCGGGGGCTGTTCCTTGGGACGGCGAAAAGTATTTATGGGATCGGCGGAAAACCCGGCCGCGACGCCTTTACAGCACTTTGGAGAGGAAGCTCGCGAGCTTGGGGCTCTCCGGGCGGTCGAACAGCGCGTGGGAGGGGCGGTCCTCCCCGATCTCCCCGTCGCAGAGGAAGATCGTGCGCCCGCTGACTTCGCGCGCGAAGCGCATCTCGTGCGTGACGACGATCATCGTCATGCCGTCCTCCGCGAGCGCCTTCATCACGTCGAGCACCTCGCCGATCATCTCGGGGTCGAGGGCGGAGGTCGGCTCGTCGAAGAGCATGACCTCCGGCTCCATCATCAGCGCGCGCACGATGGCGACGCGCTGCTGCTGCCCGCCCGAGAGCTTCTGCGGGTAGGCGTCCGCGCGGTCCGCGAGGCCGACCCTCTCGAGCAACTTTCTCGCGCGCTCCTTCGCCTCCTCCTTGTCCATGCCCTTGATTTTGACCGGGGCGGCGATCAGGTTTTTCATCACGTTCATGTTGTGGAACAGATTGAACTGCTGAAACACCATGCCGATCTTCTGGCGGTGGACATTGACGTCCGTCTTCTTGTCGCAGATGTCCACGCCGTCGAAGATCACCTGCCCGCCGCTCGGCGTCTCGAGCAGGTTGAGGCAGCGCAGAAACGTGCTCTTGCCGCCCCCGGAGGGGCCGATGATCGAGACCACCTCGTTTTTCGCGAAGGAGGTCGTGATGCCTTTGAGCACCTGTATTTTGCCGAAGTTTTTCGTGAGGCCGCGCGTTTCGATCAGCGGGGAGCCCGGATTATTTGTTTCCAACCGCGAGCCTCCTCTCCAGCAGGGCGATGACCCGGCCGCCGAGAAACGTCATAACAAAATAGATCACCGCCGCGATCGCGAGGCACTCGAGGCTGCGGTAGGTGACGGCGATCACGTCGTTCGTGCGGAACATCAGGTCCGCGATGCCGATCACCGAGACGATCGAGGACTCCTTGATGACGGTGACGAACTCGTTGCCGAGCGCCGGCAGGATGTTTTTGACGGCCTGCGGCAGCACCACCATCGCCATCGCCTGCGATTTGCGGAAGCCGAGGCTGCGGGCGGCCTCGGTCTGGCCGGGGTCGACCGCCTGAACGCCCGAGCGAATGATCTCCGCGACATAGGCGCAGCTATTCATGCTCATCGCGACGATGCCCGCGGCGAAGCGGGCGAAATTCGGGATGAACGGCACGTCCGGAAACGTGACGCCGGTCATCGGCAGCCCGTAGAAGATAAACATGAGCTGCACCATCAGCGGCGTGCCGCGGATGAATTCGATGTAGGCCGTGGCGAAATACCGCAGCGGTTTGACGTTACTAAGCCGCATCGTCGCCATCAGCGTGCCGGAGACGATGCCGAGGATCACCGAGAAAAACGCGATGATCAGCGTATTCCCGATGCCTTGGGTAAAAAAGCTGTTGTACCGGGTAAAAAGAAGGGCGATATCCTCAAAAAATTTCATGGAGAAAGTCCTTTCCGCCTGTCCGTCTCATAGCAAGGCGCCGCCCGGGGCATACGCGCCGGGCGGCCGCAAAGGGACCGAATCTGAATTTTACAGGCCGAGCTGCTGGGCGAGGGCCTTCGCCTCCTCGTAGGCGGCCGCGAAGCTGCCGTCGGCGAGCACCTTCTCGATGACCGCGTTCACCGCCGCGACCAGATCCTCGTTGCCCTGTTGGATCACGATGGCCTTGCCGAACTGCGCGACGGTCGGGTCGAACGTGAAATTCGCGACGGCGAGCTGACCGTTGGAGGCGACCATCGCCTCGCCGACCGCGCCGTCGACCACAAGGCCGGCGATGTTGCCGTTCGCAACCTCCAAGGCGAGGGACGGATACTTCTCCAACTCAAAGAGGGTGCTGTCCGGCAGCGCGGACTGGATCAGCTTCGACTGGATGGTGCCCTTCTGCGCGCCGACCTGAAGCCCCGCGAGGGACTCGACGGTGGTGTAGACGTCCTCGTTGCCGGCTTTGACGATCAGGAGCTGCCAGTCCTGCTGGTAGACTTTCGTGAAGTCGATGACCTCGGCGCGCTCGTCGGTCTTCGTGAAGGCCGCGATGCCCATATCGACCTGCCCGGCCTGAACCGCCGGGATGATGCCGTCGAAGGCCATATCGACGATCTCGAGCTCAACGCCGAGCGAATCGGCGATCTGCTGGGCGAGCCACATGTCGCAGCCGGCATAGTTGGCGTCGAGGTCCTTGAACTCAAACGGCGCGTACTGCGCCTCGGTCCCGACGACCAGCTTGCCGTTCTCCATGATCTTGGAGAGGACGGGTCCGTACGGCGAGGCGCTCTCTTCGGGGGCCGCGGCCTCAGAGGACGGTTTGCTCCCGGGGGCGGAGGACTCCTCCTCCGTGACGCCGCAGGCGGCAAAGGCAAACAGCATCAGCGCGGCGATAAATAAAGCGAACAGTTTTTTCATGGTGATTCCTCCCAAACGCATGTGTTATGCATATTTTTTGATTTATCAGCTGGAATAAGCATTATTATACACACGTTTCGGGAAATGTCAAGTATATATTTTCAAAAAAATTTATAAATATTAAATTATTTTTTGGCGGGGGGTTCGGGGAAACAGAGGGATTCCATCCGGTCGAAGGCCTCTCGGAGCGTCGGCAGGGCGGTGCAGACGATCCGGAAATGCCCCTCCCCGGCCTCGCCGAAGATATGGCCCGGCGCGGCAAGGATATGCGCTTTTTGAAACAACACCCGGCAAAATTCAGCGGAGGAAAGCCCGGTCTTTTCGATGCCGGGGAAGAGGTAGAACGTCCCCTTGGGCCGGGTGACGGTCATCCATGGGATTTGGGCGGCGCGGTCGAATGCATAATATACACGTTCCTTGTATTGAGAAATGTATGTTTTTTCGACATCATCGCGGATCGCGAGCGCCGCGAGCGCCGCGCGCTGCGAGACGGACGGCACGGTGTAGATCATCGTGTTGCCGATATACGCGAGCGCCGGGAGCATCCCGGGCGGCGCGACGACGCAGCCCACGCGCCAGCCGGTCATCATGAAGTTTTTGGAGAAGCTGTTGAGCGTCAGCGTCCGCCCCGCCATGCCGGGCAGGCTGCGGAAGGGGATGAATTTCCCCTCATATAAATATCGGGTATAGATCTCATCCGCGATGACGATCAGGTCAAGTTCCTCCGCGACGCGCGCGAGCGTCTCCATCGTGGAGAGATCGTAGACGGCGCCGGTGGGGTTCGTGGGGTTGTTGAAGATCATGGCGTGGGTGCGGCCCGTAATCTTGGCGCGCAGAACGTCCTCCCGGATCGCCCAGCCGTCCTCTTCATCGGCCGGCACGTCGACCGCCTTGCCGCCCGCGAGCGCGATCTGATCCCGGTAGGGGCTGAAATACGGCGAAAAGACCAATACCTCGTCGCCGGGGTCGAGCAGCGCCGTCAGGCAGATCTCCATGCCCATGCAGCTCGAGGCCGTGATAAAGATCTCCTCCGGCGAAAGCGCCATGCCGAAATCCTCACGGTAGGCCCGCCGGATCGCCTCGACGAGCGCCGGATCGCCCTTGGGGTCGCCGTATTTCGTGTAGCCCGCGCAGGCGTCGCGGCAGGCCGCGTCGATGATGCGCCGGTCCGTGACGAAGTCCGTGTCGCCGATGCTCAGGTCGATGACGTCGTCAAAGCGGGCGAGCGCCTCCGTGTCGAGCGAGAGCGCGCCGCCGCCCACCTGCTGGAATCTCTTCGCGAGATGGTTGTCCGGCATCCCGATTCTCCTTTCCTTTTGGGGCCCCGCGGGGCCGCTTGGGACGGCGCGGGCGGGTTTCCCCATGAGAGCCGCCCGCCCTATGGCTTTGGCGTTCGGTTCTTTTTATTTCTATTCTTTATTTTATAAAATGGCGGCCGGGCCGCCCGGGGCGATCCCGGCGGGGGCTTTGGAGCCGATTTCCTCAGACTCCTTTCGTGCAAAAAGGCGCGCCCATCCGTTTCGCCTTTATTTTTCTACATATGGAATCACCGTGGAGCCGTTCGGCACGACGTAGACGGATTTTCCCGCGAGGTCGGCCGCGGCGATGAGGTCCTCCATGCGCCGGAACGCCCGGATGCCCATCGGCGCCAGCGTCTCGGCCGGGACATCCGTGAGCATCAAAATATGATACTTTCGCGCCTGCTCGCAGTTGAGAAAAAAGATGTAGCCCGGCACGGTGAAATGTTCGCGCAGGTCCCTGCCAAGCGTGCCGGCCGTGAGCGGGCCGATCCAGTCGAAATATTCCGCGGGGCCGCCCCCCTCGGGCGCCTCCATCAAAACGATCAGCGTGCCGCCGGGTTTGAGGGCGGACTCGACGTTGTCTACGGTCTTGGTGCCCTGATAGAGAGACATGTCCTTGGGGTAGCCGCCGCAGCTCGCGATCACGGCGTCGGCCCGCTCCCGGATCGGGACGCGGTAGATCTCGTCGGCCGCCTCGCAGCTCTTTTCCCACGAGCGGAGCCAGTGTCCGGCGAAGAGACGGGCCGGCTCCATCCCGGCGTTCATCACGACGGTGACCATGAAAAGACTTTTCATCATCGCGGCCGCCTCGCACATGTCCTCGTGGAGCGGGTTGCCCTTTAAAACGCCCGCGCCGATCGCCGGGCTGGAGCGGTCCGCCGTCTGGTCAAGGCAGAAGGAGTGGTTGTGGCGGATCGTCTCGAGGCCGCTGACGCCCGGCAGGATGCTCTTCCTCCCGCCGCCGAAGCCGGCCATGACGTGGTGCGCGCAGGCCCCGAGGCAGATCACCTTGTCCGCCTCCGCCGCGATCCGGTTGATATGAACTTCGGTGCCATGCGAGGTCGTGCCAAGGCAGACGAGATCCGCGGCGCGGCAGTCGTGGTTGACCACCCGGACGCGGTCGTAGACGGCGTCCGTCACCAGCGCCCGCAGCGTCTTTTCGTCGCCGCCCGGGTGGGTGCCGTTGGCCACGAGGATCGTGATATCGCCGTCCGGGACGCCGCACGCCTCCTCGAGATAGCGCAGCAGATGGGGGATCAGGAGGTCCTGCCGCATCCAGGAGCGCGAAAAGTCGCTGACGATCAGCGCGACCCGGTCTCCCGCCTTGGCGTACGCCCGCAGCGGGACGCTCCCGATCGGGCGCTCCACGGCCTCATAGAGCGCGGCGCCGTGGTCCGTGATGGGCGGCGTCTCATGGCCGCAGAGCTCCCCGAGCACCCGCGTTTCGTCCAGCGCGGCCTCCACGGTCGCCTTTCCATATTTAAATGTATATGTTTTCAAAATATCCACCCCTCGAGCGCGCTTTCTGAATGATTATTCAATATAGCACAGTTTTCCCCGTTTGTCTATCCCTTTGTGGCGTGGGATTTTTCGGTCGGCAGCGAAAAAACGCCCGCCGGAGGACAGGCCCCGGCGGACGCATAATTGGCGATACATTTAGGCCCGGCCATCCGGCACGGGCGGGAAGCGGCGTCGCGTGGCCTTTCTGTTGCCCGTTTACGGCTTTTTCGCGCTGATCTCGCGCTGAAACCCCGCGAGGTCGTCGTAAACTTCAATCTCCGCGAAGCCCGCGGCCGCGAGCAGCTTCGCGACCTCCGGGGCCTCGTCCTCGCCCATTTCAAAGATGAGGTGCCCGCCGGGGCGGAGCTTTCCGGGCCAGTTTTGGATCACCGCGCGGTAGAAATCAAGGCCGTCCTCGCCGCCGCTGAGGGCAAGGTACGGCTCGGCGCGGAGCTCGGGCTGAAGCAGCGGGATCTCGCCGCTGCGGATATAGGGCGGGTTGCAGGCGATCAGGTCGAAGACCGGCGCGTCCGCCTCGGGCGGCAGCAGGACGTCCGCCCGGCACACATGCACGTTCGGCGCGTCGTTGAGCATGATATTTCTTTTTAAATACGCGAGCGCGTCCTCTGAAAGCTCATAGGCGAAGACCTCGGCGTCGGGGCGCTCCTTGGCGATCGTGACGCCGACGCAGCCGGTGCCGCTGCAGAGATCCGCGACCGTCGGCGCCCGCTCATGCTCAAGCAGGCGCAGCGCCGTTTCGCAGAGCAGCTCGGTCTCCTCCCGCGGGATGAGCACGCCCTCGCCGACTTCAAATTTCCGCCCATAGAACCACCAGCTCCCGACAAGATACTGCAGCGGGTAGCCCCCGGCGCGCCTTTTTACGGCGGCGAGCAGCTCTTCGGCGGCCTCCTTCGGCGCTTCCTCCGCGCCGAGCAACGGGAACCGCGCCCGCGGGACGCCGGCGAGGTCCTCGAACAGCACGGATAATTCAAAAGCGGGAGCGTCCACCCCCGCTTTTTTTAACGTCCCGACGCCGATGTCCCGCAGTTCCCGGTAGGTCATACCGGTTACCACTGATCCCCGGCGCGGTTTTCCGGCAGGACCGGCGTCACGGCGGCGATGGCGACTTCGATCATCGAGTCGTCCGGCTCCTGCGTGGTCAGGCGCTGCAGCCAGAGCCCGGGCGCGGAGATGATCCGCGTAAACGGGTTGTCGTGCCGGCCGGCGTATTTGATGAGCTCGTAGGAAATCCCGACGACGACCGGGAGCAGCACGAGCTTGAGCAAAACGCGCACGAGCAGGCTCTCCCAGGTCACCAGCGAAAAGACCATAATGCTGATCAGCAGCACAAGGATCAGAAAGCTCGTGCCGCAGCGCGGGTGGAGGCGGGTGTATTTCCGGATATGCTCCACGGTCAGCTCCTCGCCGGCCTCATAGCAGGCGATGGTCTTGTGTTCCGCGCCGTGGTACATGAACGTGCGGCGGATCTCCTTCATCTTGGAGATCGCGGCGATATAGCCGAAAAAGATCAAAATTTTGAGGACGCCCTCGATCAGCGTCAGCGTGAAATCCGATTGGATATGCTGCCGGAGCAGGCTCGTGACGCCGGAGGGCACCACCATGAAGAGCAGCAGGCAGACCGCGACCGCGACGATCGTGACGGCCGCCTCAAAGACCGTTCCGGCCGATTTGCCGAACTTTTTTTCGATCCAAATCTCGAATCTGGAGGGCTCCTCCTCCTCGCCGGAGAGGTCCGCCGAGCGCATCAGGCATTTATAACCCGTGGAGAGGCTGTCGATCAGGTTGAAGATGCCGCGGAAAAACGGCAGCTTCCGGATGCCTTCGGCCCGCTTCGTGTCCCACTCCTCGACGGCGATGGTTTGATCCGGCCGGCGCACCGCCATGGCCGAGCGCTTCGGGCCGCGCATCATGATGCCCTCCATCAGGGCCTGCCCGCCGACGGACGTCTTCACCGAGCACTTGCCCCGATCCTCTTTTTCTTTCATCTCATTATCCTTTCAAAACAGGTTCTTTTGCGGATGGCGCTCTCTGCCGCTCCGGCTGCTTTTGCATGGAGGCAAGGGCCGCCGCGGTCCTTGTCTCGTCCCCGGGCAGGCGAATCGTCACCCTCGTGCCGACGCCTTCCTTGCTTTCGATGAGCAGCGCGCCGCCGTGCATCCGCACGATCTCATCCGCCACGGCGAGGCCGATGCCGGAGCCCTTGCGGGTCGCGTTGCCTTTATAAAATTTGGTTTTGACCTTGTCGAGCTGGTTCGCCGGGATGCCGCAGCCGGTGTCCGTGACGGTCACCTCGGCAAAGCCCTCCAGCTTGCTCCGGCGCGCCCGGACGTTCACTTTCCCGCCCGCGTCGGAATATTTAAGCGCGTTGTCGATGATGTTCGCGAAGACCTGACGCAGCCGGTTCCGGTCGCCCCAGACCGTGATCACATCGTCGCTGTCCTCAAAAATAAGCTCCTTGCCCTCCCGTTTCGCGCGCTGCTCAAACGTGAGCACGGCCTCGTAAAGCTCGGCGATGATGTCGAGCAGCGTCGGCTGGAGCATCATGCGCCCGCTCTCGAGCCGCGAGAAATCGAGCAGCTCCTCCACCATCACGGAGAGGCGCTCGGTCTCGCCGATGATGACGCCCATGCCCTTGTGCAGCATATCCGGGTCCACGGAGCCGTCCGAGGTGGAATCCTCGATCGTCTCCGCCCAGCCCTTGATCGCGGTCAGCGGCGTGCGCAGCTCATGGGAGACCGAGGAGATGAATTCGTTTTTCATGCGCTCGGTCGCGCCGAGCTCGTCCGCCATGTCGTTGATCGTGTCGCACAGGTCGCCGATCTCGTCGTCGGTGCGCTTCTTGATCTTCGCGCCGAAGTCGCCCTCCGCGATCTTGCGCGCCGCGTCGCCGACCTGCCCCACCGGGATCACGATGGAACTGATGAAATAGGAGCTCGAAAAGACGACGAAGAAGATGACCGCCACCCCGATGAAGCTCGTCACCGCGATCAGCGTGTAGACCTGCGTGTCGACTTTTTCCATCGAGACGATCAGGCGGAACGCGCGGTACCCGCCCGTGGCGGTCTGCGGGATGTGGGTGATCGCCATGACCTTCTCCTCGCCGATCACGCCGGTATATTCGCCGGAGCCGTCCGCGGAGGCGAGGGCCTCCTCGTAATCCGGCATGGAGAGGCCGGCGTCCGGCAGGAAGCCGCTCGAGGTGATCACGACGTTTCCGTCCTTGTCGAGGGCCATCAGTTCCATCAGGGCTTTTTCCTTAAAGGTGGAGACCATGGCGCGCACGTTTTCGTTATAGGACTCCTCGCCCTCGGCGGAATACCGGGAGAGCAGCGAGGTGATGGTCTCGGCCTGCCCGGTCAGCCTGCGGGCGACGCTGTCGTAATAATTGTTATGAATGGCGACCGCGACCGCGACGACGAGCGTAATTAAAATGACGAGGATGACGCCGAGGCTGTTGAACAGCCAGCGTCGGGTGATTTTTTTGATGGCCAAAGCGCGTCATCCTCCTTCCGACAGAATTCACAAACGGGGCGCGCTACGCTTTTACGGCACCCACTTATAGCCGAGGCCCCAGACCGTCTGCAGGTTGCGCGGCTCCGAGGGCTTGTCCTCGATCTTCATGCGCAGGCGCCGGACATTGACGTCCACGATCTTGTCGTCGCCGGTGTATTTCTCGCCCCAGATGCTCTGGAGGATGTCGCCGCGGCTCAGAGCCTTCTCCGGGTTGTTGAAAAAGAGCTCCATGATCTGGAATTCCACCTGCGTCAGGTCGATCGGCGCGCCGTTTTTGGTCAGCGTGTGGCTGCGCAGGTTTAAAATGAACGGCCCGGACGTCATCTCCTCGGAGTTTTTATCCGTGGAGATCGTGGAGATCCTCCGGCAGATCGCGTCCACGCGGGCCGAGAGCTCGCTCGGGGAGAAGGGCTTCGTCACGTAGTCGTCCGCGCCCAGCATCAGGCCGTTGACCTTGTCCATCTCCTGCGACTTTGCGGAGAGCATAATGATGCCGATCGTGCTGCTCTTTTCGCGGATGCGCTTGCAGACGGTGAACCCGTCGATGCCCGGCAGCATGATGTCCAGCAAAGCGACCATGAAATCGTCCGGGGACGCCAAAAAGACCTTGAGCGCCTCCTCGCCGCTGCCGACGTCCACGACGTCGTACCCCGCGCGCCTGAGCGTGATGACTTCAAACTCGCGGATCCCTTCCTCGTCTTCGCAAACCAGTATTTTTTTCATATCCCGCTCCTTCTTTCCGGCGAGCGCCGCTCGGCCTCACCAATCGATCAGGCGAAACCGCCGGATACAGGCATCCGGCGAAAGATAATACGCCGCGCCGCCCTCGGCGGCGATGCTCATATAGTAATTGGTCCCGCCGCTCTGGGCGATCAGCGTGTAGCTCTCCTCGAAGCGGTCCTGATACTCCCCGATGCCGGAGGCGCGGATCCGCAGGATCTCATAGCCGCCCGCCGACGCCGGCGCGAGAAAGCGCCACTCGTTGTAGGCGCGGTAGGGCTCCACCGTGACCTCGCCAAGCCAGTCCTCCGGGAATTCGAACATCCACCCGTTTCCCGCGTCGGCTACGCCGACCCAGCACACGGCGAAATCCCCGTCCTCATATTTTACATAGCAGATCGGATTCGTCTCGCCGGACTCCGGCTCCACCTCCTCCGGCTCCTCCGGGGCGGACGCGGAGCTCTCCCCCGGGGTCCCTCCGAGGTCCTTCTCCGAATACGCGCGCGGCACCTCGATCAGGCCGTCGCCGTCGATATCGCCGCAGAGCACCCCGGAATACCGCAGCGTCTTCTTGAGCACGATCTCGTCCACCACGGTGATGCCGCCGCTCCCGCTCTCCCCCAGGGACGGGGTCAGCCGCTCGAGCGTGTCGGCGCCGTAGATCAGCGCCTCGCTCGTGTAGACGCCCTCGGAGACCTCGGAATCCAGAAACAGCGCCCGCCGGCCCCGCTCGAGATCGCCCACGGTGATCTTCAGGAAGGAGGAGGCGGGGCAGGAGAGCCGCACGCTGTTGGTCAGCTCGACGGCGCCGGATTCCTCATAGAGCATCCTCGCCTGATAGCGCCCGCTCGAGGAACCGGTGAAGACCGCGATCTCGTCCAGGCCGTCGGCGTTGAGATCCACGACCCGGTAGGCGTCGCATTTGCCGGTGTAGAGCGTCTCCATGGACAGGCCGTCGAAGCGGTAGACGCCGATCTCGTCGCCGGCCGAAATTTTCCACCCGATGATGACGGTCTCGCGCTCGGCGTCGGTGCGCGCGAAGTCCACGGAGCTGACGTCCGCCGAAGAGGTGGAGACCTCGTAGACCGAGTACCAGACGCCTTCCGATTTTTTGAGGATGTTCATCCTGGTGTCGCCCTCGGCGGAACCGGCCGCGTAAAAGACCATGGCCTCGTTTTCGCCGTCCCGGTCGAGGTCGCGGAACAGGAAGGCGGAGTTCGCGTCCCCATCGGCCTTTGGATATTTGAGGCGGTAGTCCTCGCCGACGACCTCCCGCAGCGCGCCGTGGAGCAGGGACTGCTCCTCGGTGAGCTTGGGCGGCGACATCAGGGCGTCGGTGTCCGTCGTGAACGAGGAACAGGCCGAGAGGGGGAGCAGGGCGAGCGCCGCCGTCAAAAGTATGGCCGCCTGTAAAAGCTTTTTCATCCCGGCATCCCTCCTCCGCGTAAAATTTTTCTATTATATAATATAATACAACCCGTTTGTCCTGTCAATCGAGAAGGGGGGAACGGGTGCAAAAAGGCCCGCGGCGAAGGGCCGCGGGCGCCGTTTTGAAACTTCGCATTTCAAAATTTCCAAAGATATGATAAAATAGACGGGGAATCGGCAATCATTTCTCCCGGAAGGCCCGGATGCGGTTTTCGCAGTTCTGGATCAGGTTGAGCAGCGAGGGCGCGAAGAGCGGGTAGCTCCGCGAGAGGCGCTCGGTCGTGATCAGCAGGGCTTCCTTGTCCGGGATCGCCTGCTTGCAGACGAACGCGTTCCCCTCGCCGATCGCGGCGGCGTTCGCCTCGCACCGCTGCATCTCCGCGTCCGCATAGCCGCGGGCCGCGCATTTGGGCACGCCGAACATGTCGGGCTGGTTGGCCGGGTTGATGTCGTAGAGGATGCGGAACATGCGGTAGACGCCCGTCATCAGATAGGCGGAGACCTCCACGGTCAGCTCCTTGCTGCCGCAGCGCGCGAGCAGATCGAAGAGCACGTTGAGCGAATTCGCGATCAGCTTCTTATTGAGCACCGGCAGCACGCCCGCGCGGGAGAGGCTGTTTTCCTTGCCGATCTGCTCCGGCTCCGGGATCTCCTCCACCGAGACGGTCATGCCGTCCGGGCTCGCGGAGCGCCCGAGCAGGTAATCCGCCGACACGCCGTAAAAATCCGCGGCGCGGATCAGGAAATCGAGGCCGCATTCCCGGATGCCCTTTTCGTAATGCGAAAGCAGCGCCTGCGATACGCCGAGAGACGACGCCGCGCTTTTCTGACTCAAGCCCTTTTCCTTCCTTAGAAGCGTCAGCACGCGCGGAAAATCGTTGTTTGACATGGACTTAGCACTTCCCCCGTTTTTGTTAACTGTTTGTATAGTATATTTTATTTCGTACCGTTTGTAAACAAAATTTTGCGGAATTTTTGAATTTTTTGTCGCGGAGGGCCTATGATCACCTACAAACTGCACCTGATCCGTCATGGCGAGACGGAGGGCAACCAAAAAAAGATCTGCGTGGGCGCCCGGACGGATCTGCCGCTCGCGCCGGAGGGCGTTTTGGAGCTGCGCCGCCGGATGGAGGCAAGCCCGTACCCCGCGGTCCCGAGGGTCTACGCGAGCCCGATGCTGCGCTGCCGCGAGACCGCGGAGATCCTCTTTCCGGAGATCGCGACGGAGCCGCTCGAGGGCCTGCGCGAATGCGACCTCGGTCAGTTTGAGGGGCGGCCGTTCGCGGAGCTCAACGAGGAGGAGGCGTTCCTGCTGTGGCTCGAGGGCAAGGCCCCGCCGCCCGGCGGCGAGACCTTTGAGGCGCTCGGGAACCGCGTCACCGCGGCGTTTGAATATATTCTAAACGACATGATGCGGCGCCGGATCGCCGAGGCCGCGGCCGTCACGCACGGCGCGATCGTCATGGGCCTGCTCTCGATGTACGGCTATCCGAGGGCCGAAATGCGGGAGTGGGCGGTGGAAAACGGCCGCGGCTACACGGTCCGGACCTCCGCGGCGATGTGGATGCGGGACCGCTGCTTTGAGATCGTCTCCGCCGTCCCGTCGGACGCGGAGGAAACGGAAGGGGAAGAGAAAACATGGAACTGGGAAGAGCGGTAAAATCCGGCGCGAGGGAGGCCCTGCGCCATTTCTGGGGAAAATCGGCCGTCGCGCTGCTGGTCTGCTACTCCGTCTACCTGCTCATCTATCTGATGGACGCGATCTTCACCCTCGTGTTCGCCGAGCCGGATATCGTTGCGCTGGTGCTGGGGGAAACGAGCTTCCGCGAGCTGTTCGCCTCCTACGCCGAGGTCTATTCGCTCGCCGACACCGCGCCGGTCGCTCTGCTCATCACCGGGTGCGCGGCGGTCGCGTACCTGCTGATCCTGCCGCCGCTCTTTTTGGGCTATAAGAGCTGGTATTACCGCTCGGCCGGCGGCGAGAACGACAACCTGCTCCAGCTCTTTGTCTATTTCTCCTCGTTCCGGCTCTATTTCCGGGCGTTTTTCTACTCGATCGGCCTGTTCCTCCGGAAGGTGTTCTGGCTCGCGTTTTTCTCCCTGCCCGGGGCGACGCTGATCGGCGTTTTGTACTATTACGCCTATTTCCTCGAGGTGCTGTCCGACCGCACCTCGCAGATCCTCGCCGGGGCGGGCATCTGCTTCGGCGGCTTCCTGCTCTTGGCCGGATGGCTGATGCTCGCCGTGTTTTTTCAGCGCTACGCCCTCGCCCCGTACTACCTCGCGGAGGGGAAGGGCCCGCACGCCGCGTTCCGGAAATCGGTCGCGGCGACCGCCGGAAGCGTCGCGAAACTGTTTTTCTTTAAATTTTCTTTTATCGGCTGGCGGATCCTCGGCCTGCTGGTCCTGCCCATCCTCTACGGGAACCCGTACCAGAACACCGCCGTCGCCATCTACGCGAAATACCTGATCCAAAAGGAGGCCACCGGGGTCGCCCCCTTCGAGCCCCCGGCGGAGCCCCCCGAGGCCCCGGAAGCCCCCGCCGGGCCGGAGCCGGAGCCCTTTGAGAAAGCCGAGGCCGAAACGGATCCGCCGGAGGCGTGACTTCGCGACCGGAGGACGAGGGAAAAACGCCCCCGCCGGGCCGAAACCCGAGCTATTCGAGAAAGCGGAGGCCGAAACGGATTCGCCGGAGGCGTGACCCGCGCCCGGAGGCTTAGAAAAACCACCCCCGCCGAGGCCGCGCCGGAATTCCCGGAAGCGTAACTTCGCGCCCGGAGGACGAGGGAAAACCGTCCCCGCCGAGACGGAGATTCCGGAGTATCACCCGCGTCCGGAGGCCGAAACGGATTTCCCGGAGGCGTAACTTCGCGTCCGGAGGCTTAGAAAAACCGCCCCCGCCGCGCCGAAACCCGAGCCTTTTGAGAAAGCGGAGGCCGAAACGGATTCGCCGGAGGCGTGACTTCGCGCCCGGAGGACGAGGGAAAACCGCCCCCGCCGGGCCGGAGCCGGA
>CAZAAR010000038.1:0-17444 GCA_964483415.1 uncultured Oscillospiraceae bacterium | reverse complement strand
TCGCCATAGTGCTGCCCCTTTCATACGAGAGTTCTACATCTGATTATTATATACTCCCCGCCTCAGCTTTTCAACAGAAAAACCGCTTTTTTATCCGATAAATTCCCTCCGCAGGGATTCTTTGGGAACGAGGCGCTCCGGAAGCGGGGAAAAATAGGAGCGCTTCCGCCGCGGCTCCTCCGCCCCGGTCGCGAAGCGGCCGGAAATCAAAACCGCGCGGACTTCCTCCTTCTCCGAGAGGACGCGGCCGGCGAGGTCGCCGATCCGTAACTGAAAGCGGCTTTCGGACAGGGAGACGAACCGCTCCGGCCCACGCCCGAGGTGCGCGTTGACCCGCGCGGCGTCAAGTTCCCGGATGGATCGGCCATGTTTCATAGAAGTTTCTGATTTGCTCCTTTCGGGAATGGATCCGGTCAAAACGGCTGATATATTCGTATGGATATTTATAGTTGAATATGCGCTCGATGCGCGCGCCATGCGGCGCTTTGAGCTTCGTCACGCCGCCCGCACCCGCCGCGAGGATGCTGTGCGTCTCGTCCATGATGAAAATGTTATAGAGGCCCTCCTTGCCGGGCAGGCAGTAGCCGGTGTTCTCAAGATTGTCGACGGTGCCCTTCTGCCGGTAGAGATAATAGGGGTAATAGCCCTCCTCGCCGAAGCGGCGCTGGGCGAATGCCACCATGCCGTCCGCCGCGCCCGCGAGGATGCCCTCCGGGTCCGAGCCGAAGCCCGCCGCCCGCTTGACGGTCAGGGTGTGCAGCGTGACGTTCTCCGGGCGAAGCTCCATGATCCCCTCGACCGTGCGGGCGAACCGCTCCATGTCGTCCTTCGGCAGACCGGCGATCAGGTCGACGTTGATGTCGTCGAAGCCGAGGCTGCGGGCAAGGCGGAACGCCTCCAAAAACTGCGCGACGGTGTGTTTGCGCCCGATGGCCTCCATCACCTCGTCGTCGAGCGTCTGCGGGTTGACGCTGATGCGCCCGACGTTGTGCCGCTTCATGGCCTCGAGCTTCGCGGGCGTGATCGTATCGGGGCGGCCCGCCTCGACGGTCAGCTCCCGCAAAGTGCTCCTATCGAACGAGGACTCCACGGTGCCGAGCACGGCGTCGAGCTGCTCGGCGGAGAGGACGGAGGGCGTGCCCCCGCCCATGTAGACCGTCTCGAGCCGCAGGCCCAGCGCCCCGATCAGCTCCGCGGTATCCCGGAGCTCCTCGCAGAGCAGCTCCACATAGGGCGGGATCAGCTTGGCGGCCTTCTCGATGCTGTGGCTGATGAACGAGCAGTAGGCGCACCGGGTCGGGCAGAACGGGATCGAAATATAGAGGCTCACCGACTCGGGGCGCGAGCTTTGGCGGATCGCCCGCTCGCGGAGCATCGTCTCGAGCATCAGGCTGATTTTTTCGTCGGAGATCAGCCGGTCCGCGCTCAGAATCGCGCGGATCTCCTCGGGCGTTTTGCCCCCGTCGGCGAGCTCCATCGCGAGCTTGACCGGCCGGATGCCCGTGAGCACGCCCCATTTGGGCCGGATGCCCGTGAGCATGCTCATCACGGCATAGACCATGCGCGCCATCGAGCGCTCGGCGTCCGGGCCGGCCCCGGCGGTCTTCTCCATGGTTTTCCCTTTATAGTTCGCCCGGACGGTGATTTTGTCTCCGGCAAGGCCGTATCCGTCCGTGTCCGTACCGGATACGGCGGTATAAAGAAAGTCCCCCGCGGGGACCGCCGCGGCATCGAGGATCTTCAGCTCCTCGCCCCGCAGGAACATCCGGCAGAGGGCTTCCATTTCATAACGGTACGCATGGTTGTCGATGATGAGATTCATAACACCTCTTCGCCCATGGCGGACCTCAAATAGCTGTTGCGGAAGCGCTCGATCGCGAGCGTGCTGCCCGGGCCGTGCCCCGGCAGGACCTCGTAATCGCCCTCCAATTTGCCCAGCCGCTCAAGCGAGCGCTTCATGTCGGACTGCGAACCCCCGTAGAGGTCCGTCCTGCCGCACATGCCGGCAAACATCGTGTCGCCGGTGAAGAGCTTGTCGCCGAGCAGGATCGCGCAGGAACCCTTGGTGTGGCCGGGCGTCGCGATGAAGATAAAAGAGAGCTCGTCGAGCTTCAAAACCTCCCCGTCGGACATTAAAATATCCGGCTTGATGTGAAACCGCTCGCCGAACGCGCCCTGCACGCGGTTGACGACGAGCGAGGGATCGAGCAGGATCTCCTCGTCCTCCTTCATCAGGACGACCTTCGCCTCCGGGAAGCGCTTCTGCACCTCTTTGACCGCGCCCGTGTGGTCAAAATGCGCGTGGGTCAGTAAAATATACCGCACCTTGACGCCGAGATTCGTGAGCCGGTCGGTCAGGCGGCCGCCCTCGTCGCCCGGGTCGATGACGGCGGCGTTTTTTTGCTCCGTCTCGACGACGTAACAGTTGGTACGCAAGATGCCGACGGTGATTTCCGTAACGGTCATAAAGTATCGCCTCCTGAGCGCAAATTCTATTCCTGAAGATCGGCCGTGTCGAGGATGATCGTGACCGGGCCGTCGTTTTGGACGCGCACCTGCATATTGCCGCCAAAGACGCCGCCCCGGACCTCGCCGATCCCATAATACCGCAGTTTTTTGAGAAAATATTCGTAGAGCCCGCTTGCTTCCCGCGGCAGCATCGCGTCAAAAAACGAGGGCCGCCGCCCGTGGGAGCAGTCGGCGCAGAGCGTAAAATTCGGCGCCACGAGCGCGGCGCCCCCGGTTTCGAGGATCGAGCGGTTCATCTTTCCGTTTTCGTCCTTAAAAATCCGCAGCTCCGCGACCTTTTTGGCGAGGGTCTCCGCCTCCCGCTCCGTGTCGCCCTTGACGACGCCGAGCAGCACGGCGTATCCCTCCCCGATTTGCGAGACGAGCTCGCCCCCGCACTCGACGGAGGCCTCCTTGCATCTTTGCAGCAGCGCGATCACGGGACTCTCTCCTTTCGGGACGCATTTTTGGGGGCATTCTTTCGGATAAAATTTCCCGGTTATACCCTCTGGACCGTCTCCACGCCGCGGATGCGGCGCAGGGCCTCCAGAATGCCTTTGAGATGGTCGACGCCGCCGCTTTCGGTGGTCAGTCGTACCTCCGCCATGCCGCCGTAGGTCTCCTTCGCGCTGAGCGCGTGGATCGGCGCGTGGAGGTTCGTCAGCGTGATGCTGACGTCCGCGACCAGACCGGAGCGGTTGAGGCAGCTCATCACAATGTCGGACTGATAGGTCTCCTTCACGTCGTTCGACCACGCGGCGCGCACCCAGCGGCCCCTCTGATCTCTGGAGTCCATGCCGCTCACGGCGGTGCGGCAGCTCGCCTTATGGATCGACACGCCGGTGCCCCGCGTGACGTACCCGACGATGTCGTCGCCGGGCAGCGGGTTGCAGCAGCGCGCGAATTTGACGAGGCAGCCCTCCAGCCCCTCGATGATGACGCCGCTGCTGCTTTTGGGCTTCCGCTTGGGCGGCTCCGGCAGCGGCGGAGGCTCGGGCGACGCGCGGTAGCGGCGGATAAACTCATCCTTCGCCCACGGCAGAAGCTTCGACAGGTTGATGCCGCCGTAACCGACGGAGGCGTAAAAATCCTCGATCGAATTGCAGTGCTGGCGCTTCGCGACGTCCTCGATAAACTCGCCGTACTGCGGCTCCTCGAGAATGATCAGGTTGCGGCGGAATTCCTTCCAGACCGATTCTTTGCCCTCGACGATATTTTCGTCGCGCCGCTCCTTTTTAAACCACGAGCGGATCTTGCTGCGCGCGCCGGCGGTCTTGGCCATGCCGATCCAGTCGCGGCTCGGGCCGTGACCCGGGGCGTTGGTCGTGATGATCTCCACGATCATGCCGGTCTTGACCTCGGAATCCAGCGAGACGATGCGGCCGTTGATCTTCGCGCCGGTCATGCGGTTGCCCACGGCCGTATGGATCGCGTAGGCGAAATCGACGACCGTCGAGCCGGCCGGGAGCTGAATGACGTCGCCGCCCGGCGTGAACACGAAGACCTCGTCCGGCGCGATGTCGCTCTTGATGGACTCCACAAGCTCGGCGGCGTCGTCCGATTCCTGCTGCTGCTCCAAAAGCTGGCGCACCCACGAGAGGCGCTCCTCCATGTTGTCCTTGCCGGAGATGCCGACTTTATACTTCCAGTGCGCCGCGATGCCGTATTCCGCGGTGTGGTGCATGTCCCATGTCCGGATCTGGATCTCGAAGGGGATGCCCTCCTTGTCGATGCAGGTGGTGTGCAGGGACTGGTACATATTCTGTTTCGGGGTCGAGATATAGTCCTTAAAGCGGTCCGGGATCGGGTTGAACATGTCGTGCACGATGCCGAGCACGTTGTAGCACTCGTAGACGGACTCCACGATCACGCGCACCGCGTAGATATCGAAAATTTCTTCCATCGAGCGCCCCTGCACATAGACCTTGCGGTAGATGCCGTAGATGGATTTGATGCGGCCGTCGATGGAGGCCGGCTGGTTCTCCTTTTTGAGGCGTTCGCCGATGCGCTCCTTCAGGCCGCCGAGAAAGCGGATGCGGTCCTCCTTCTCGAGCTCCATGAGGTGCTCGATGTCGTTGTAGCCCACCGGGTCGAGCACGCGGATGCAGCGGTCCTCGAGCTCCTCCATCAGCGGGCGGATGCCCAGGCGGTGCGCGAGCGGCGCGTAGATCTCCATGGTCTCGTGCGCCTTGCTGCGCTGCTTCTCCGGCGGCATGAAGTCGATCGTGCGCATGTTGTGCAGGCGGTCCGCGAGCTTGACGATGATGACGCGCACGTCCTGCACCATCGCGAGCAGCATCTTGCGCACGTTTTCCGCCTGCTGCTCCTCCCGCGAGACATAGGAGATCTGGCCGAGTTTCGTCACGCCGTCGACCATCAGGGCGACCTCGGGGCCGAACTCTTTGCGGATCTTCTCGATCGGGATGTCCGTGTCCTCCACCACGTCGTGCAGCAGCGCCGTGACGACGGTATCGGTATCCATGCCGAGCTTCACGGTGATGATCGCCGCCTCGACCGGATGGGTGATGTAAAGCTCGCCGGAGGCGCGCGTCTGCTTTTCATGGGCGCGATCGGCAAGACGGTAGGCGCGCTCGATCTTGTCCATATCGAGCGGCTTGCCGTTTTCCTGTATGGCATTCGTCAGCTTTTGCAGATAGTCGCTCATGCCGACACCTCCCGTCCTCTCCCGCTTCTCAAATATTGCCCTTATGCAGTCTCCCGAGAAGCTGGGAGCGCTCGATATCCACCTTCCCGGCGGGTGCTTTGAGTGTCACCGTGATGCGGCGGCCGTCGTAGACGCTCCCGACGAGGCCGAGCTCCTCCATCACGTCGAGGCACAGCCGCATCTTGCAGGAATTCATCGCGGTATCCCTGTTGGCGCCGGTGATCCTGCCGAACAGGATGTCCGGTTCCCCGCGAAAGCCGCCGTCCTCCCGGATAAACCGGTAGACCAAAGCGAAATCCGGGCGGGCGGGGATGTCCTCCTCCGCGACCGGCTCGCCGCGCAAAAATCCGTCGTAGGCGAGGTTGCCGCTGAAAAGCCGCTCCTGAGAGAGGGAGGACGGCCGCACATCCCGGATCTTCACCGAGACGCGCGCCTCCCCGTTATATTCGCCGACTTCGCACGAGGCGGCGAGGTCCACGGTCTCCCCGACGCGGTAGGGGAACTCCTCCCGCGGGACGCCGAACCAGATCGCGTAAAAAGACAGGCCGGCTTTTTTGAGGCGCAGACGGATGTGTTTTCCGTTTCCGATGGAATAGATGCCGCCGATGGTCACCTTGCGAAAGGCGAAGAGCGGCATCTCGTTTTTGCAGCCGAACGGCTCGAGCATCCCGAGCGCGGAGAGCTTCTCCACCGTGAGGTCCGCGGGGTCGAGGAGCTTGTCGATCTTCAGCGTGAAGACCGGCATCATCGCGAAATTTTTGGCCGCGAACTCGTTGATCTTGCGGCGGAAGGCGTCGATCTTCGCGGATTCGAGCGACATGCCCGCGGCGAAGGGGTGCCCGCCGTAGCGGATCAGGCAGTCCGAGGCGTAGGAGACCGCGTCGATCATCGAGAAGCCCTCCACGCTGCGGGCGGAGCCTCTGGCCTCCTCGCCGTCTCTTGAGATGAGCACGCAGGGCTTCCCGGTGCGCTCGACCACTTTTGAGCACACGATGCCGATCACGCCGTGGTGCCAGCCGCCGCCGTCGAGCACAACCACCCGGTCCCGGAAAAGCTCCGGGCGCTCGGTGAACATCCGCTCCACGTCGCCGGAGATCTGCTGCTCCAGAAGCTGGCGCTCGCTGTTCTGCTTGCAGAGCGTCTCCGCGAGCTGTGCCGCCCGGTCCCCGTCCTCGGTGGTGAGCAGCTCGATCACCTCGTAGGCGCTGCCGAGCCTCGCCGCGGAATTGAGCCTCGGCGCGATGCCGTAGGCGATATTCTCCGAGGTCATCCGCTTGCCGGAGAGGCCGGCGCTCTCGATCAGCGCCCGCAGGCCGAGGTTGCCCGTCTCGCTGATGACCGAGAGCCCCTGCCGGACCAGCGCGCGGTTCTCGCCGGTCAGCGGGACGATATCCGCCACGGTGCCGATCGAGATCAGGTCCGCGTACTGGTCGATGACGCCCCAGCCGTCGTCGTTCTCGAGCGCGCAGACCAGCTTGAACGCGACGCCCACACCCGCAAGATCGCGGTATTCGCCCTCGCTGTCCTCCCGGTGCGGGTCGACCACGGCGGCGGCATCCGGCAGGATCTCCCGTGGCTGGTGGTGGTCGGTGACGACGACGTCGACGCCGAGATAGCTCGCGTAATCGATCTCGTTGATCGCGGAGACGCCGTTGTCCACCGTGACGATAAGGTCGGTCTCCCGCGCGGCGATGAAGTCGATGGCGCCTTTATTGAGGCCGTAGCCCTCGGACTCGCGGTCCGGGATATAATACCAGACGTTGCAGCCGATGGACTGGAGGTAATCGTAGAGCAGGACCGTGGCGGTCATGCCGTCGCAGTCGTAGTCGCCGTAGACGCAGACGCGCTGGCCCTCGTCGACGGCGTCGTTGATCCGCTCCACGGCTTTTTTCATATCTTTATAAGAAAAGGGGTCGGCGAACGGGATCTCCTCGCTGAGAAATTCCTTCACCTTGGCCGGGGTGTCCACGCCCCGCGCGACCAGAATGTCGCCGACCAGCTCCGGGATGCCGAGTTCTTCGCAGATTCTCTTCGCCTTGCCCTCGTTCGCGGGCAGGGATCTCCATTTTTTCATCCATATACCTCCGGCATCCTGTTCCATAATCAAATCAAAATAGATTATACCATCGGGGCGTTTGTTTTTCAACTGTGGGGCGCGCGGAAACAGGGAATTCGCGCGTCGTTTTGTCCAAAAAGAGCCGCGGACGCCCGTATTTTTACGCGTTCGGCCCGCGGGCATGAAAAAAAGCCCCACGGCGGAGATCCATGGGGCCTTTTAACGCGTTGTTTTTAGAAAAGAAGCGGGAGTCCGGTGTCGGGGTTTTCCTCGTGCTCCGGCTTCGTTCCCGTAGGGGAATTGCCGCTCCCGGCGGGGGCGTCCGTCTTGGGGACGGAGGAGGAGGCCTTTTCCGCCGAGATGTAATAGGAGCCGAGCGCCTCGCCGGCGCTGAGCGGGAAGGCGAACGCGACGCCGTTGTCCGTCTCCTCCGGCTTGCCGCTGCCGATCGCCGTCAGCGTCTTGCCGTTCCACATATAGAGGTAATACGTCTCGTCGACGTCCGCGGTGCCGAGGGCCTCGCTGTCGAGGTACACATAGAGCGTGCCCTTCGACGCGACCACGGCTTTGTCGGAGAGGAAGTTCAGCGCCTGCACATCCTCGTCGTCGAAGAGCTCCAGCGCGTCCTCATCCGGGTCGGTGTCAAAGGAGACGTTGATCCCCTTCTGGGAGGAGGCGACCCTCTTGATGGAGAGGCACCAAGTCTCTTCGCTGTCGGCGAAAGAGATGATCTTGCCCGCGGCCTCGGCGAAGTTGTCCTCCGAGACGACGTCGACGCCGGAAGCGAGCATCAGGACGTCCTCCTCGCCGGCGTACGCTTTAAAGAGGTTCTCCGCGGGCGTTTTGCGGGCGATGGCGACGGAACAGGTGACCGGCTCCGTCTTATAGACCGTACTGCCCTCCGCGCGGATAAAGTTCCAGCGGAAGCGGACTTCAAAATCTTTTGTGCCGTAGTCGGGATTCGGCTCCACTTTGACGCGGACGCCCTTCTTCCCGGCCCCGTCGGTGTAGGTCCTCTGGCTCACTTCCGCGTAGGCGGAGCCGAGCACGACTTTAAACTGAAGCTCGCTCGTCGAAAACGTCTTCCCCACCATGCCGGCCTCGGCGGAGAGCGTGGCGATCTCCGCCGGAGTGATCTCATATTCCAAAGTTTCGTCAAAACCGATGCTGTCAAGCGCAAGGATGTCTTCGGCCGTCGCGGGCACCGACGCCGCAAGGAACAGGGTCAGCGCCAAAATAGCCGCAAGAAGTTTTTTCATAGGTGTTTTCCTCCGTTGTTCGCTTGATGTTTCGCGGCGGAAGCTCTCCGTTCCTCCCGTCGAAAATATGGTAGCATTTCCTTTTTTCGGCGGCAAGGCCTTCCCATGCCGAATCGGCCTCCCCGCTCTGCCAAATATAGGCGCCCCTCCCATGTTCCGGCAGGGCAGAAAAATGCTGCCGGAAGAATTTCCTTCTTCCGGCAGCGCCCATAGTTTCTTTCTTTTTATTTGACGCTTTATCCCTCTGTTTCTTCCATCCGGGATTCCGCCCCGGCGAGGACGCCGGACTCCTCCGCGGCCGAATCCGCCGGCGTCTCCGCGGCGCCCCCGGCGGATCCGCCGCCGAGGTATTTCTCCACGACGGAATTATAATTGGCCGAGGCGTTATAATTCCCGAGGATCTCGCCGTAGCGGGTCTCGTTGAGCTGCTGCTGCGCGCCGGAATTCGCGTCCTCCGGCACCTCGCCGGCGGGCACCTCGCGGACCCCCGTGACGATATAGCCGTCCCGCCCGAGTTTTTTCAGATCATAATACATATATTTTGTCGGCGCGGTCTCGTTTAGGTTGCCCTCCGTGTCCATATTCCAGAGCGTGCTCGGCGTGAGGTAGCCGACCAGCAGCGTATAGGCGCCCTCGGTGCGGGAGATCCGCACCACCTCCGGAGCGTACTCCGCGGTCTGGCCCATGACCGGAACGAGGTAGGCGCTGACGCTCTCGTCATAGATATAGTAATATTCGTAGCCCTCGGAGAAGGTCTGATGATTGAGCTTGACCGTGTCGCCGTAGAGGCTCTTGGCCGCGACGTTGAGGTCGGAGACCGGGACCACCAGCATGCCGTCGTCGTTGTAGGAATACTTCATGCGGTTCTCAAGCAGCGTCTTCCAAAGGGCGGTCTTGAGCAGGAACACGCCGTCGAGCTGGTTCGGGTCGTCGAAAGCGGTCGGGTCGAAGATCATCAGCGGGTAGATCTTCCAGGCGAACATCTCTTTTTCTTTGGTGTTGTCGATGACCTGGGCTCCGAGCCTGAATCCGCCGAGGATCACGGAGATGAAGCCCATCACGGCGAGCACGATCACGGCGAACCCGACCGGAGCCGCCCAGCGGTGCTTGCGGCGGTTCCAGAGCAGCTTCCGCGTCATCTTGAGGATCTCGTGGGTTTTGGGCTTCGCGGCGGAGGGATCTGATCCGGCGGCCCCGTTCGTCCCGGCGGCCGTCTCCGCTTGCTCCGCCGCGGGCGCCGGCTCCGCGGCCAGCGCGGGCCGCTCCCCCGCCGGCCCCGATTTTTCGGGCGCGGGCTCCTCCGACTCAAACGGCTCGTCCGGCAGGCGCTCCCGCACGGGGACCGCGCATTCGGACGGCGCGGATTCGGGCGCGGATTCGGCATTCGGCTCCTCGCTCTCCGGGGCGGCGGTCGGCTCTATGGCGGCGAGGCCCTCGATCACAAAACCGGGGTCGTCGCCCGAAGGGGTCTCGACCAGCAAGTCCGGCTCGGTTTCGGCGGCGCGGCGGCGCGGTTTTTTCCCGGGCGCCGGGGCGCTGTCCTCGGCAAAATATTCGGCAAAGGAATCCTCGAGCTCGGCCTCCGGGAATTTCTCCGCGGGGCGGCTCCATCCTTTTAAATCTTCAGACATAAGACAAATTCCTTTCGTTACGCGCTTAGCAAATCGCTTGCACAGAGAATATTGTAGCAAAAATCACATGCGTGCACAAGCGAAACGCGGAAGATTTACAAGAATTTCAAAAACGGATGCAAAGAAACGGGCCGCATGGTATAATTATCCTTGAAAAAGGGGGCGATCCCGTGACGAAAGGCCGCGCCGTCGGGCGCATCCGGTTCCTCGATGAATTCCGCGGCGTCGCGCTGGTCGGGATGGTGGTCTACCACGCGGTTTATGACCTTTTTGTGATCTTCGGCGTCGGGCCGTCGCCGTTTACGCCCCCGTTCTCTTGGTTGCAGCAGTTCGTCTGCTGGTCGTTCATCCTGATCTCCGGCGTCTCCTGCCGGCTCTCGCACAGCAATTTTAAGCGCGGGCTCGTGGTGCTGGGCGCGGGCATGCTGATGACGTTCGGCACGATGCTGTTTATGCCGGAGCAGCTGATCCGCTTCGGCGTGCTGCATTTTTTGGGCGCGTCGATGCTGCTCTACACGCTGCTGCGCAGAGCGGTCGAGGCCCTGCACCCCGTCCTCGGCGTGCTCCTGTTTTTTGGGCTCTTCCTCTGCCTGCGCGAGATTGCCGGGGGAAGTATCTTCTTTGGGACCGTCGCGCTCCCGGCGGGGCTTTACCGGGACAATTTTACCGCCGTGCTCGGCTTCCCGCCCGCGGATTACGCCTCCGCGGACTATTTCCCGCTGCTGCCGTGGTTTTCGCTGTTCCTGACGGGCGCGGCCCTCGGCAAATATTTTAAGGACCGCAGGCTCCCCGCCTTCATGATGCGGAAGCACTCCAATTTCCTCTGCGCCGCCGGCGGCAACACCCTGTTCATCTACCTCATACACCAGCCGGTCATCTACGGGATCCTGTACGGCGTTTTCTGGTGCCTCGGCAAAACGGAGGGGGCGGGCTTAGGGTGAGAGAGGAGAGCTGCTGCTTTACCGGCCCGCGCCCGGAGCGGCTCCCGGACGGGGGGAAGGAGTCCTCCCCCGAGATCCTCGCGCTCAAAGAGGCGATCGGCGCCGCCGTCGAGCGGGCCGCGGCCGACGGCTACCGCTATTTTTATACCGGCATGGCCGACGGCTTCGACCTCTTCGCCGCCGAGGAGGTCTTAAAGCGCCGGGAATCGCTCGGCATCTATCTGATCGCGGCCGTGCCCTACGTGGGCTTTGAGTCCTCAAACGGCCCCGGCGGGCGCAGGGAGCGGATCCTCGCGCGGGCGGACGTCGTCAATTACCTCTCCCAAAAATACAGCGAGGCCTGTTTTCGCCGCCGCAACGTCTACATGGTGGAGCACTCGCGGCGCATCATCGGCTGGTACAACGGCCTCTCGGGCGGCACGGCCCACTGCTGGCGGCGCGCGCTCGCCGAGGGGCTCGAAATGGTGAACCTCTATCCCAATTCGCAGGAGGGATGATATGAAGAAACGTACCCTGCGCACCGTCGTCACCGTCGTTATCGTCCTCGCCTCCCTGATCGCCGCCGCGCTGGACGGCCGCCTGCCGGGGATTGGGCTCTTTGAGCCCGCGAGGCGGACGAACGGGCCCGCGGGGGAAGGAGCCGCGGAGGTGCATTTTCTCGACACCGGGCAGTCGGACTGCACGCTCATCCTGACCGGGGAGAAGACCGTGCTGATCGACGCCGGCACCTCGGACCGCAGCGGCTCCATCCTCGAGTATCTGGAGGATCGGGGTGTGCGCACGGTCGACCTTCTGATCGCCACGCATCCGCACGCCGACCACATCGGCTCGATGGCGGACGTTTTCCGGAATTTTGAGGTCAAGGAATTTTTGATGCCGGACATCCCGGACGAATACCAGCCCACCACAAGGGGCTGGGAAAAGCTGCTGATCGCCGCCGGCGAGGAGGGCTGCGCCGTCACGCTCGCCGACCCCGGACAGGAATACCCGCTCGGCGACGGCTGCGTGCTCACCGTGCTCGGCCCCGCCGGGGACTACGGCGACGACTACAACAACTGGTCCGTCGTGACGCGGCTCGTCTGCGGGAATACCAGCTTTCTCTTCATGGGCGACGCGGAAAAGAAGGCGGAGGCCGACATTTTGAGCGGCGGCGCGGCGCTCGGCTCCGACGTGCTCAAGGTCGGCCATCACGGCAGCGCGACCTCCAGCGGCGAGGACTTTATGGAGGCGGTCTCGCCGGAATACGCGGCCATCCTCTGCGGCGCGGGCAACGACTACGGCCACCCGCACCGGGATACGACGGATCTTTTGGCGCGCATGGGTGTGGCAATCTACCGCACCGATCTCGACGGCGCGATCGTCATGAAAACAGACGGAAAAACGATCACGGTGTCCACGGAAAACCGCCCGGACGCCGGGGCCGGATCATAAGAAAGGAGTTGGGAAACGTGGAGCTTTGGATCCTTGACCGGTTTGAGGAGGGCAGCGCGGTCCTCGAGGGGGACGAGGCCCTGATCCATGTCCCGAAGGAGGCGCTGCCGGAGGGCGCGCGCCCCGGGGACTGTTTCCGTTTAAATGAGGAGGACGGGAGCTACTTCTTCGACGCGGAGGCGACCGCCGCCCGCCGGGATCGGATCGTCGCGCTGAAGCATAAACTCTGCGGCAAATAAAAAAATCCCCGGGCTTCCCTGTTCGGGACCCCCGGGGATTTTTGCGTTCGGCCTATTTTTCGGCGCTGACCTTCGGCACGCCGCGCTCTTCAAGCCAAGCCTTCGCGGGCGTAAAACCGAACTCGGCCGCCAGCAGGATCCAGTTCTCTGCGAGCTCCTCGTCCCGGTCAAAATGGCCGCCGCGGCCGTAATCGAGGCCGAGGCGATACATGGCCGCCGGCTTGCCCATATGGGCCGCCTTGACGAGCCTCCTGAGCTTTTTGGGTTTCGACATCTTCGTTTTCCCCCTCCCCGATGTTTTTTCGGGATTTCTATAGTATTTTACCACTCCGCGGCCCGTTTTACAAGCCGGCGGCGGAACTCCGCTTTTTAAAAATTTCTAAGCGGACGTCCCGTGGCAAAACATCGCCCTGCGGCAAGATGGATCGACCGCATCCCGGGTCGGATTGACCCTCAGCAGGATATCAGTCACTCGGCCAAACAAAAGAGCCCGCCGGTTTTCATCGGCGGGCTTTTTTATCGACAAATCGCGGCGCACGGGCCGGCAGCCTCTGACTTCCGGAAACGAAAGCGGGATTCACGCCTCACCGCTCGTAGGGGGTGACGATCCATTTGATGCAGTTGTCCTTTTTGTTGCCAAAGACGTCGTAGCCTTTCAGGATGTCGCCCAGCGGCGCGCGGTGGGTAATTAAGGGCTTTGTGTCGATCCTCCCGGCTTGAATCAGGTCGATCAGATAGGGGATGCGGTTCGCGTTCACGAGGCCCATGCTGATTTTGATGTTTTTGATCCAGAGCTCGTTCATCGCGAGCTCGAACGGCTTTTCAAATACGCCGGTCACGGACACGCTTCCGCCCGGGCGGACGTTGTCCAAAGCCGTCTGGAAGGTCGGCGCGCTGCCGACGGCCTCGATGCAGCGGTCCGCGCCGCGGCCGTGCGTGAGCTTTTTGATCTCCGCCGGAAGGTCGCAGGTCTTGGGGTTGAGGCCGATATCGGCGTAGCCGTGCTCCAAAGCGAAATCGATCCGCTCCTGAATGATGTCGACGGCGATCACTTTGGAGGGGCCCCAAAGCTTGGCGCAGGCCATCGAGCAGATGCCCACGGCGCCGCAGCCGGAGACGAGCACGGTCTCGCCGGGCCGGATCTCGGCGTTCTCGGCGCCGAAGTAGCCGGTGGAGAGGATATCGCCCACGAAAAGGACGTCCTCGTCGGAAAGCCCGTCCGGAATGATATGGCAGCCGAAGTTGGCGTGCGGGACCCGGACATATTCGGCCTGGCAGCCGTCGATCGTATTCCCGAAGAACCAGCCGCCGGTGTCGCAGTGGGAATAGAGCCCCTGAAGGCAATAAAAACATTCCCCGCACTGGGTGATGCACGAGAGCGCGCACCGGTCGCCGACTTTCACGTTGCGCACCGCGGGACCGGTCTCCACGACCTCCCCGCAGCACTCGTGGCCGATGATGCGCGGGCCCTTGATCTCGGGCATGCCCCCGTGCCAGATGTGGATATCGGTGCCGCAGATCGTGGTGGTGGTCACCCGGAGGATCGCGTCGTCGTCCTCGATGATCCGCGGGATGGGAACCTCTTCAAGGCTGAGGCGTTCCGGCCCGTGGTAGACCAGAGCCATCATCTTCCCCGCGCCCTTGTCCGTCTTCCGGCTCAGGTATCTCTCGACGCAGGCCTTGATCTCCCGCTGGAGCTGCCCGCGCTCGTACTCGTTCAGAAGTTCCTTGCCGCCGTCCTCCATGTTCCGTCATCTCCTCCCTGCCGTTCGCCCGGATAAAAGCCGCGGGAAATACGCGGATCGCCCGTTCTCCCGCCTTCGCGGAGGCACGCGGCCGTATTCCGCGGGTTTTGGCATCCACATAATCCCATTCCATCCGTGATATGGATCCTTTTGAAAAAATTATACCATAAGCGCCCGGCCGGTTGCAAGTTTTTGTACGTTTAATTAAAGATCATTTTTGAAACCGTTCCGCGGGGCGTCCCCGGGGCGGCCAAAGCGGGCATTCCTGAAAAAGAAGTGGAAAAACGGGGCCTTTCTGATATAATGCTCATAAAAGAGGACAAATTCCTTTCCGGAGGTGTCGATCTATGAAAACCATCTATCTGGCCGGCGGGTGCTTCTGGGGCACGCAAAAATACCTGTCGCTGATCCCCGGGGTTGCGGAGACCACAGTCGGGTACGCGAACGGCCCGACCGAAAATCCGTCCTATCAAGAGGTATGCCAAAACAGCGGGCACGCGGAGACGGTGCGCGTCGTATACGACGAACGGGCCGTCACGCTGACGGAACTTCTCGACCTTTACGCCGAAATCATCGACCCCGCGTCCGTCAACCGGCAGGGCGGAGACGCCGGCGTCCAGTACCGGACGGGCATTTATTATGAGGACGAGAGCGACCGCCCGATGATCTCCGGCTGGCTGACCCTATTGCAGGAGAGCCTGTCGGAGCCCGTGGCGATCGAGCTTGCGCCGCTGCGAAACTTCTACCCCGCCGAGACGTATCATCAAAGCTACCTCGACAAAAATCCCGGCGGTTACTGCCACATCCCCGCCGCGAAATTCGAGAAGGCCCGGGGCGGCGCAAAGCCGGCGCGCGCCGACAAGGGCGGCCTGCGCGAACGGCTGACGCCGATGCAGTATGAGGTGGCGGTGGGCGGAGCCACGGAGCCGCCGTTTGAAAACGCGTATTTCGACAACTTCGAGCCGGGGATCTATGTGGACGTCATCAGCGGCAGGCCGCTGTTTGTTTCCACGGATAAGTTCGAGTCAGGATGCGGTTGGCCGGCCTTTTCAAAGCCCATCGGCGACGCGCTCCTCACGCGGCTGCCGGACCATTCCTACGGGCGAAGCCGCACGGAGGTCCGCGCGGCCGGTTCCGGCGCGCATCTGGGGCATGTCTTCGACGACGGGCCCGAGGAGCTGGGCGGGCTGCGATACTGCGTCAACAGCGCGTCGCTGCGCTTCATTCCGCGCGGCGAGATGGAGAAAGCGGGTTACGGCGAGTTTTTGCCTTTGCTGAAGTAAACGGCGGAGACGAGCGGGAGATCCGTCCCGTTTGGAAGCATAAAAAGAGCAAAATCCCGCCGCGCAAAAATACAAAGTTTGAGAAGACTTGTCCATAGGAGTACGTCGTATGTTTGTAGATTTTTTGACCGGATTTGGTATATTAATAGGATATTTTATCATTTGTATAGTGGTCGTGCTGCTACTTAGGCATTTTGTTAAGATTCCTCACGAGGTTTTTCGCAAAGTCTTACATTTCGTACTGTTAGGCTCTTTGCCGGTGTTCGTCTACGCGTTCCAAATATGGTGGATATCCGCTCTGGGAAATATAGCTTTCATAGTACTGGTATTTCCCGTGCTCTCATTTGCCGAGCGGCGTATTCCCTGTTACTCTGAAGTCCTCACGGAACGTAAGAACGGAGAGCTAAAGCGCAGCCTTATTGTCGTATTCGGCATGTATGCCGCGATGATTGCCATTTGTTGGGGATGGCTTGGCGAGCCGTGGCTTGTTTTCGCGTGTGTATACGCGTGGGGATTTGGCGATGCCGCCGCGGCGCTGATCGGAAAGAAATACGGCAAGCACTGCCTGAAAGGCGGAACGATAGAGGGATGTAAAAGCGTTGAGGGCACACTCGCAATGTTTGCGTTTTCCTTTCTTTCGGTGCTTATTATTCTACTTGCGGGCGGGAAGGTGGCATGGTATGGCTGCGCGCCGATCGCCGTGCTGACTGCGGCGGTTTGCGCCGTTGTGGAGCTTTACACGCCGGGCGGCATGGACACACTTACCTGCCCCTTTGCGGCAGCGGCTGTTATTCTGCCACTTGTCCATTTATGGGGCATATAAGCAAGGGGGTACGGCAATGAAACAAAGATCCGGTCAGAAGACCCTGCTCGCATCGGTAATCTTGAGCGCCCCCGGCCCTATTTTCGTCGGTATGGGGCTTTTGGTGGGCAGGTCGTCCACGCAACTCGCGGATTTCATCCGCCGGACAGCGGAGCTTGCCGCGATTATCGTGTCTTGGGTGATTTACGGGGTTACGAATAAAGACGCGGACGTTGACACGCAGCGAAAAACGCGCCTTGAGCGCGTGGCTAATCTGTGCGTCGGTGCGGCGATGTGCCTGAGCGGCGCGGCCATGATGCTCATCACCGCTCTGTCGAACCACAGCGAAAAAGGGAACGTGATACCGGGCCTCGTCATCGCAATCCTTGGCGCTACGACAAATACATGGTTTTGGCTGCGATACCGCAAGCTCGACAGAGAAAACCCCAACGCGATCCTTTCCGTGCAAAGCAAGCTGTACCGCGCCAAGTCGCTCGTAGACGCCTGCGTTACGATCGCCCTGGCTACCGTGGCGATCGCCCCGGCGTCTATGGCCGCGACCTATATGGACATCGCCGGTTCGGTTGTGGTTGCGGTTTATTTAATCATCAACGGTGTGATCGCTATATCCGGAAAAGCAAAAAAAGCGCAAGGCAATCAATAGATCCTAAACCAGATGGCGCGGGAGAAACGAACCGGGTTCTCGGTTCCCGTCGGAGGGATCGGTTCGTCCCGGCGCGGACAATCACGCCCATTTTTTGTGGAACGCGATTTAAGCGCCGTTACCTCCAATATAAAAAACAGAGCAACCGGCATTCATGCCGATTGCTCTGTTTTTTGGTCGGAGTGGCGAGATTCGAACTCGCGGCCTCTTGGTCCCGAAC
>CAZAAR010000037.1:0-17707 GCA_964483415.1 uncultured Oscillospiraceae bacterium | reverse complement strand
AGGCCGGAGATCGCCGCCGTGCTCGACGCGCTGCGCGCGATCGACAACCCGCTGCTCGACCTGCCGCTCGCCGGGGCGATGCTCTCCGAGATGTTTCTCTTCACGCCGGACGACCTCGCGCGGATCCGGCTCGGAGGCCGGAACATGCCGTTTTTCCGCGCCGTGAAGCTCGCGGCGGAGGCCGGGGATGAAAAGTGCGCGCGGTTTCTCGACGTTCTCTCGGAGATGCGGACCTACGCCGCCTGCGAGAGCTCCGACGCCGTGCTCGAGCGGCTCTACGAAAAGACGCAGTTCACCGGCGTCATGCGCGCCGGCGAAAATGGCGAGGCAAAGCTCGCGAACCTGCGCCTGTTGGTCCGCTACGCCTCCGAGCGGGAGGCGGCCGGCTGGAAGGGGGTCTTCGGTCTCCTGCGCTTCGCCGACCGGCTGATCGAAAAGGGCGACGACCTCGAGCCCGCGGGGCAGGCCTTCCAGACCGGCGGCGCGGTGCGGATCATGACGGTCCACGGCGCGAAGGGGCTCGAGTTTCCGATCGTCTTTTTCAGCGCCGCCGCGCGAAGGTTTCACGGCGACAGCCGCGTGGACCGCCCCTCCGTCCACCCGACGCTCGGCTTCGCCTGCGCCGGGCGCGACCGGACGACGGGGCTGCGCTATAAAACGGCGCCGCAGCAGTCCCTCGCGCTCGCCCTCAAGAAAAATTCTCTCGCCGAGGAGATGCGCATCCTCTACGTCGCGCTGACGCGGGCGAAGGAGCGGCTTATCATCACCGGCGCGGTGCCGGACGCGGCGGGCTACCTCATGGCGATTGCAAACGGCACGCTGGCCGGGGACACGCTCGCCACTGGCGCGGGGGCCGGAGACACGCTGGCCGGAAATGCTCTCGCCGGAAATGCTCTCGCCGGAAATGCTCTCGCCGGAAATGCTCCCGCCGGAGACGCACCCACCGGGAACACGGTCGCTGGAAACTTAACCCCCGGGGGCACGCTGGCAACCGGCGCGCCGGTCGGGGGCACCCCCGCCGCCGGTGCGGGAGCCGGAGACGCGCCCACCGGAAATGCTCCCGCCGGAGACACGCCCACCGGGAACACGGCCGCTGGAAAATCGGCAGCCGGGAGCGCCCTCGCCGCCGGCGCGGGCACGGGAGAACAGCTCGGCGCCTTCGCGCTCGCGAACGCGAAATCCCCGCTCGACTGGATTTGCGCGGCCCTGCTGCGCCACCCGGACACGGCGGAACCGCGCATGCTCGCGGGCCTTTCCGACCTCGCGCCGCTGCGCGACGAGACCCGCTGGGCGTTCTCGGTCCGGAAGCCCGGCGAGGCGGAAGATCTGCGGGAGGCCGCCGCCGAAACCGCGCCCCCGGAGCCGGACCATGCCCTGCTCGAGCTGCTCGAGCGGCGCGCCGCGTGGGTCTACCCGTACGCCGCGGCCGCGTCGATCCCGGCGAAGAAGAGCGTCTCCGAGCTCACGCACGGCGGCGAGGGCGAGCGGTCGCGCTTCTCCGCGCGGCCGACGCACGGCGTCCTCTCCGGGGCCGAGCGCGGCACGGCGCTGCACGCCTTCATGGAATTCGCGGACTTCGCCAAAGCGGAGCGCTCCCTCGAGGACGAGCGAAAGCGCCTGACGGACTTCGGTTTCCTGACGGCGAAGCAGGCCGCCGCCGTCGATCTCGAAAAGCTCGGCGCTTTCTTCCAAAGCGATCTTTACCGGAAAATCAAGTCTTCGCCCATGGTGCTGCGCGAGTACCGCTTCATGCAGGACCTCCCGGCAAAAGAGCTCGGCTATGACGCCCCGGGCGAGACGATCACCGTGCAGGGCGTCGCGGACTGCGTCTTTGAAGGGGACGGCGGGCTGTGCATCCTCGACTACAAGACCGACCGCGCGGCGCGGATCGAGGCGCTCGCGGAGCTCTACGGCGACCAGCTCCGTCTTTATAAAAAGCTGCTCGCCCTCTCGATGGGCGGGGAGGCCTCCGAGCTTGTGATCTGGTCATTCCATTTCGGCCGCGAGCTCCGCGTGGAGTGACGGGCCCGCCGGAATGCGGGTATTTCGCCGCATCTTTCGGCGCGCCCGGCCTCCCCGCTTCCCCCTGTTTCGAAATTTTTTTGAAAAAAGACCGTTTTTTGTGGGAATCGGCGGCTCCGGGGTAGTGACTTTTTCCTTTCTTTTCTATATAACTATTTTATAAGGATGTTTCGGGCTCCGGAACGCGCCCCGGCTTGGGGAACTCCGGTTTCCGATCCGGGAAGCGGGATACAACCGATTTAAAAACAACAAAAAGCTCAACTGAATTTTAAGGAAAGGGGGAAAGAATCATGGCGTTTTTTGATAAGCTCAGCGACCTCGCGAAGACCGCGGTCGACAAGACCGGCACCGCGATCGAAAATGAAAAGATCCGCGTGAAAATCACCGGGGAGGAGCGCAGCGTCGCCGCGGCCTCCGCAAAAATCGGGGACTATTACCTCGCGAAGCTCGACGCGGGCGAAGTGCTCGACGAGCCGGTCATGGAGATCTATGCCGAGATCACCCATCACCGCGACACGATCGGGGCCCTGCGCGCCGAGCTCTCCGGCCCGAAGGCCGCCGAGCCCGCCGAGCCCGCCGCGGGCGCGAAATTCTGCAAAGAGTGCGGCACGAAGCTCGCCGCCGACACAAGGTTCTGCCCGGAATGCGGCGCGGAGCAGTAAACAAACATTCCCGCATACGGCGCGCGGGGCGGGCGGCATGCCCGCTCCGCGTGTTTTTTCTCCGGCGTCGCGGCGCGTCCGGGCGCGCCCCGCGGCGCTCTTTCCCATCCGCCGCCCATATGCAAAAAATGACCGGCCGCGGCGTCTTGATTCGCGCTCCCGCCGCGGCGTCCGGATTTCCGTTTTCCGGCCGCAAAAAAAAGATTTTCGGGCCGGCACTTGACAGGAACGGCCCGGGCGGTTATAATTTTTAATACAAGAAAGCAGAACGAACCGTTCTCACCCGCCCGCAGACGCGAGGCCGGTCAATCGTCCCGGTACTTTTTCTACCGGATTGCGGTGCGCGACCTTCTTGGGCCGCGCGTTTTTTATTTTGGAGGTGTTAGTCATCGGCAAACAGGAACTGCTCATCAACGAAGAAATCCGCGATAAGGAACTTCGGGTGATAGATTCCGACGGCAGCCAGCTGGGCATTCTCTCGCTGAGGGAGGCCCTCCAGCTTGCGACCGAAAAAAATCTCGATCTCGTCAAGATCGCCCCTCAGGCGACCCCGCCGGTCTGCCGGATCATGGATTACGGCAAATTCCGCTTCGAGCAGGCAAAACGCGATAAAGAAGCGAAAAAGAATCAGCATGTCATTGAGCTTAAAGAGGTGCGCCTCTCCCTCAACATCGACACCAACGATTTCAACACGAAGCTCAACCGGGCGAAGAGATTCCTTGAGGAGGGCGACAAGGTCAAGCTCTCGCTGCGCTTTCGCGGCCGGGAGATGACCCATACCGAGCTCGGGGCTGATCTTGTGCGAAAATTTCTCAGCGAATGCGCGGAGCTGGGCACCCCCGACAAGCCCCCAAAACTCGAGGGCCGGAGCCTTGTCGTGCTCATTCTCTCCAAGACGCAGAAATAGGCCCGCGCCGTTTTGTTTGATATTTGCTTTTTGCAATCAATAATCAGGAGGAAAAAAACTATGGCCATCGTGAAACTCAAAACGCACTCCGGGGCGAAAAAGCGCTTTCGCTTCTCCAAAAATGGAAAAATCAAACGCAACAAGGCGTTTAAATCCCATAAGCTGAATGCCTGCCGCAAGGACGCCAAACGTAAACGCAACCTTCGTCACGCCACCTATGCGGATGCCACCAATATGGAAAAACTCAGAAAGATCATGCCCTACGGCGGCTGATTTTTTCCGGAAAAACAACATCTATTCCACTGAATATATAACGGAGGTAATTACCAATGGCTCGTGTTAAGGGCGGGATCATGTCCCATAAAAGAAGAAAGAAAATTTTAAAGCTCGCAAAAGGATATTTCCTCGGAAGAAGCAAGCTCTTCCGCACCGCCAAAGAGGCGGTCATGAAGACCGGGCGCTACGCGTTCATCGGCAGGAAACGGAAAAAGAGGGAGTTCCGCCGCCTGTGGATCACCCGGATCTCCGCCGGCTGCAAGCTAAACCACACCAACTATTCGCAGTTTATGTACGGTCTCAAGAAAGCCGGCGTCACCCTCAACCGCAAGATGCTCTCCGAGATCGCCATCCATGACCCGGAAGGCTTTACTGCCCTTGTGGAAAAAGCGAACATCGCGCTTTAATGACCGATCAAAACGCCCGGGTTTTCGCGACTCGGGCGACTTGTTATAGTAAGGGGCGGTATCCGGGGCGGAAATTTCCTCCGGGGGGCTTTCCCTTACTCCTTTATTTTTGATATAATAGGGTGGAAAAAGATGCCGATCACCAGCCGCGAAAACCCGATGGTCAAGGAGGCCGCCCTTCTGCTCAAGAGCAGAAGGGCGAGGGAGGAATCCGGCCTTTTTTTGGCGGAGGGGGCGAGGCTCTGCGCCGAGGCCGCCCGCAGCGGCGTCGCGGTGCGCCGCCTGTTCCTCACCCAAGCGGCGAGGGACGCCTACCCGGAATACCTCAAAGACCTGATCCCCGCGGCCATGGACGTACAGGAGATCGCGCCCCCGGTCGCGGAGAAGCTCTCCGACACAAGGACCCCGCAGGGCGTCTTCGCGCTCTGCGAGCTGCCGGAAAACCGGGCCGATCTCGCCAAGGACGGCCTCTATGTCGTGCTCGACGGCCTTCAGGATCCCGGCAACCTCGGCACCATCCTGCGCACCTGTGACGCGATGGACGCGCGCGGCGTGCTGCTCTGCGCGAGCGCGGATCCGTGGTCGCCCAAGGCGCTGCGGGCCTCGATGGGGTGCCTCTTCCGCCTGCCGGTCGCCGTTTACAAAGAGGCCGGCGAGGCTTTCTCCGCGCTGCACGCGGAGGGCTGCGTGATCTTCGCGTCCACGCTTTCGGCGGATGCCGTGCCGCTTGGCAAGGTTAAATTTCCGAAGCGCAGCGCCGTCGTGATCGGCAACGAGGGCGCCGGCATCCCGGAGGAGGACCTCGCGCGCTGCGACGTCCGGGTCACGATCCCGATGCCCGGCAGGGCCGAAAGCCTCAACGCGGCCAGCGCCGCCGCGATCCTCATCTATTCCGCCGCCGGAGGCGGCTGACGATCTTTTAACGACTGGAGGTGACCGCCGTGAGCCTGCTGCACTGGATCTGGCTTTCCCTGATCCTGCCGCCCGGCAGCCCGAAGATCGACCGGGCCCTGGAGCGCTTCCCGGACCCGGAGGAGCTTTTTCTCGCCGGAAACCGGGCGGCCGCAGAGATCCCCGGTTTTGACTCCTCCGACCTCGTCCGTATGCAGGCGGCGAGCCTCGGCCTCGCCGAAAAGGCGCTCGAGCGCGCCGAAAGCTACGGCGCGGCCGTGATCGCCAAAGACGACCCGGCTTTCCCGGAGCGCCTGCGGGCGATTCCCGCCTGCCCCGCCGTGTTATACGCGCTCGGGGACCTCTCGGTGGCAAAGCGCCCGTGCGTCGCCTTGGTCGGCACCCGCTCGATGAGCGAGTACGGCCGCAAGGCCGCCGAGAGCCTGGGCCGGGGGCTCGGGGCCTCGGGCATCACGGTCGTCAGCGGCATGGCCAAGGGCATCGACACGGCCGCGCACAAGTCCTGCGTCGAGGCGGGCGGCAAGACGGTCGCCGTCCAGGGCTGCGGCATCTGCAACACCTACCCGCCCGAAAACAAGGAGCTCAAGGAGATCATCGCGGCCAACGGCGCCGTCGTCAGCGAGTTCGCGCCCGACGCCGCCGCCCAGTCCTCCTATTTTCCGGTGCGCAACCGCATCGTCTCGGGCCTCTCGCTCGGGGTGTGCGTCGTGGAGGCCGCCGCCCGCAGCGGGACCTCCATCACCGCGGATCTCGCGCTCGAGCAGGGCCGCGACGTCTTCGCGGTGCCGGCGGACGTCTTCCGCAGCACCTCGAAGGGCACCTTCCGCCTCCTGCGGCAGGGGGCGATCCCCGTCTCCTGCGCGGGCGACATCATCGAGGAATACCGCCCGTTCTACGGCGACGAGCTGCTGCCGGAGCCCGCGGAGGCCGCCTCGGCGAAGCCCGATCAGCCCTCGGAGCGGCTCTGGCGGGAACCCGCCCGTGAGGACGGGGGGCGCCCCGGGGAGGCGCGCTTCCGCGAGCTGCCGGAAAATCTCTCCGAGCACGCGCGGGCCGTCTGCTCGGTCCTTACGCGGACGCCCCTCTTCGCGGACGACATCTCCTCGATGACCGGGCTCCCGGCCTCGGAGACCGCCGCCGCGCTGACGGAGCTTGAGCTCGGGGGGCTTGTAAAGCCCGTGTCGGGCCGCAGATTCACGCTCGCATAAAACCCAAAAATTTATCACATCATCTGTTTACAGTTGATAAAAGGAGTAATTCATCACGGCTCAAACGCAGGATTCTGAAATCAAAAACGGCCGCAGCGCCAAAAATTACAAAAATCTCGTGATCGTAGAGTCCCCGGCCAAGGCCAAGACCATCCAGAAATATCTGGGGCCGGACTACGAGGTCGTCGCCTCGATGGGCCATGTCCGCGACCTGCCGAAGAGCACCTTCGGCATCGACGTGGCGCACGGCTTTCTGCCGCAGTATATGCTGATCTCCGGCAAGGAGACCCTCGTCCGGAGCCTCAAAAAAGAGGCCGGCGCGGTCGAGAACGTCTACCTCGCGACGGACCCGGACCGCGAGGGCGAGGCGATCTCATGGCACCTCGCCTATCTGCTGGGGCTGCCGCTCGCCGCGGCGAACCGCGTCACCTTCAACGAAATCACCCGCCACGGCGTCAAGCAGGGCATGGCCGCCCCGCGCACGATCGACAGGGACCTTGTCAACGCGCAGCAGGGCCGCCGCATCCTCGACCGCATCGTGGGCTATAAACTCAGCCCCTTCCTCTGGAAAAACATCAAGGGCGGCTCGAATCTCTCGGCCGGCCGGGTGCAGTCCGTGGCGGTCCGCCTGATCGTCGACCGCGAACGGGAAATTCAAGACTTTAAGGTGGAGGAATACTGGACCATCGACGCGAAGCTCTACGAGCGCGGCGAGTCCTCGCCCTTCTCCGCCCGGCTCCAGAGCAAAAACGGCGAGAAGGTGGAGATCCCGAACGAGGAGGCCGCCAAGGCGATCGTCGACGACCTCTCCGGCAGGGAATTTATCGTCAGCAACGTCAAAAAAGGCGTGCGCAAAAAGCTGCCCGCGCCGCCGTTCATCACCTCCACGCTCCAGCAGGAGGCCTCGCTGCGCCTCGGGTTCCAGTCCCGGCGCACGATGCGCGTCGCGCAGGAGCTCTATGAAGGCGTCGACGTGCCCGGCATGGGCGCGGTCGGCTTAATCACCTATATGAGGACGGACTCGCTGCGCGTCTCCGAGGAGGCGAGGAACGCCGCCGCCGCCTATATCGAAACGACCTACGGCCCGGACTATCTACCCCAGACCGCCCACGCTTTTAAGCAGAAGGCCGGCGCGCAGGACGCCCACGAGGCGATCCGCCCGACCATGCCGGACCTCGAGCCCGCAAAATTACAGGGCACGCTGACCTCCGACCAATACAAGCTCTATAAGCTCATTTGGGAGCGCTTCATCGCGAGCCAGATGGCCGCCGCCGTGCTCAACACCGTCTCGATCGACATCGAGGCCGGGGACTATCTCTTTAAAGCGAGCGGATTCTCCGTCCGCTTCGACGGCTTCACGAAGCTCTACGAGGCGACCGCCTCCTCGGAGGAGGAGAAATCCTCGATCCCGAAGCGGGC
The DNA here is from genome assembly GCA_964483415.1 of uncultured Oscillospiraceae bacterium. GTDB lineage: Bacteria > Bacillota > Clostridia > Oscillospirales > Ruminococcaceae > UMGS1668. Next base: position 9,894 of record CAZAAR010000037.1, on the reverse strand, counting down.
CGAAAAGGGCGACGTTCTGCGCCTCAAGAGCCTGCACCCGAACCAGCACTTCACCCAGCCGCCGGCGCGCTTCACCGAGGCGTCGCTGATCAAGGCACTCGAGGAGAACGGCATCGGCCGCCCGAGCACCTACGCCCCGATCATCACGACGATCCTCAGCCGCAACTACGTCGAGCGGGACGGCAAGGCCCTCAAACCGACCGCCCTCGGCACCGTGATCGTCGATCTCGTCAAGGAGCATTTTTCCAACATCGTCGACGTGGAATTCACCGCCAAGATGGAGAAGGACCTCGATAAGATCGAGGCCGGCCGGATCGACTGGCAGAATATGATTAAGAAGTTTTTCGAGGACTTCATCAAGGAGCTGGAAACCGCCCAGCAGTCTCAGGGCGGCGAAAAGATCGCCGTCCCCGAGGAGGAGAGCGACGTCGTCTGCGAGAAATGCGGCAGGCGCATGGTCGTCAAGACGGGCCGCTTCGGGAAATTCCTCGCCTGCCCGGGCTACCCCGAATGCAAGAACACGAAGCGCATCGTCAAGGAGGCAAACGGCGCCTGCCCGCTGTGCGGCGGCAAAATTCTGGCCAAAAAATCGAAGACCGGCAAGGCCTACTACGGCTGCGAGCACAACCCGACCTGTAATTTCATGAGCTGGGACGAGCCGACGGCCGAGAATTGCCCGACCTGCGGCAAGACGCTGCTCCACCGCCGGGGCCGCAGCCCGATGTATCTGTGTTCCAACCCGGGGTGCGGGTATCAGCGCCCGGAGGAGAAGAAAAAATGAGCCGTCCCGTCACCGTGATCGGCGCGGGGCTCGCGGGGTGCGAGGCCGTCTGGGCGCTCGCGAGGGCCGGAGAGGAAGTCCGGCTTTATGAGATGAAGCCCCTGAAATACAGCCCCGCCCACCACTGCGAAAATTTCGCGGAGCTCGTCTGCTCGAATTCCCTCAAGGCCATCCGGCCGGAGACCGCCTCCGGCTTACTAAAGGCCGAGATGAGGCGCCTTGGCTCCCTGACGATGGAGGCGGCCGAGGCCTGCGCCGTCCCCGCGGGCGGCGCGCTCGCCGTCGACCGGGAGGCCTTCTCCGCCTACGTCACCGAGCGGATCCGCTCGCTGCCGAACGTGGAGATCCTCCGCGAGGAAATAACGGAACTGCCCGCGGAAGGCATCGTCGTCTGCGCCACAGGGCCGCTCACCTCGGACAGGCTCGCGGCGCATCTTTCCGATCTTTTCGGCGGCACGCTCTCCTTTTACGACGCCGTCGCGCCGATCGTCTCGGCCGAGAGCGTCGATTTCACCGAATGTTTCTACGGCGCGCGCTGGGACCACGGCGACCCCGATTACCTCAACTGCCCGATGGATAAAGAGCGGTACGAGGCGTTCGAGGAGGCGCTGCTCTGCGCCGAGCGCGCCCCGCTCCACGAGTTCGACGCGCCGCCCAAGGTCTACGAGGGCTGTATGCCGGTTGAGGTCATGGCCTCGCGCGGCCCCGGGACGCTCCGCTACGGCCCGATGCGCCCGGTCGGGCTCAAAGACCCCCGCACCGGCCGCCGCCCGTGGGCGAACGTCCAGCTCCGCAAGGAGAACCGCGAGGGCACGATGCTGGGCCTCGTTGGCTTCCAGACGAACCTCAAATGGGGCGAGCAAAAGCGCGTCTTCTCGATGATCCCGGGGCTTGAGCATGCCGATTTCTTACGCTACGGCGTGATGCACCGCGACACGTTCATGGACAGCCCGCGCCTGCTCTCCGAGGCGCTGTCGCTTCGCAGCGACGGCAGGCTCTTCTTCGCCGGCCAGCTCACCGGCGTGGAGGGATATATGGAATCCGCCGCCACCGGCATCTTAGCGGGCGTCAACGCCCATCGGTACGGGGCCGGGGAATCCCCGCTCCTCCTGCCGCGCGAAACGATGCTCGGCGCATTGGTGCGTTATATCTCCGGCGCGGACCGGGCGGAGGAAGCCGGACCGGAGGAAGCCGGTTTGGAGGGGTCCACCCCGAATCCGGCGGAGGCCAAAAACCCCGCGTCCCCGGAGGCCCCGAAGCCCTCGTCCCCGCGCCCCGCGGAATTTCAGCCGATGGGCAGCAACATGGGCCTGCTCCCGCCGCTCGGGACGCGCATCCGCGGCAAGCAGGAGCGCTACCTCGCCCTCGCCGAGAGGGCCCTCGCGGCGCTGGACGCGCTTTTGAACGAAGAGACCGTTTTTCTCCCAGAAAAGGAGGATGTTTGATGAAAATCGCGTTGGATATTTACGGCGGCGACAACGCCCCGCTCGCCCCCTTGGAGGGCGCGGCGCTCGCCGTGAAAGAGCTTGGCGTCGAGATCCTCGCCGTCGGCAAAAAGGCCGAGATGGAGGCTCTCTGCGCCCAAAAAGGCATCTCCACCGAGGGCGTCGAGTTTCTCGACGCGCCGCTCGCGATGCCGGTCTGCGCCGAATCGACCGAGGTGCTGAAATCCTATAAGGAGAGCTCCCTCTCCGTCGCGGTGAAGGCTCTTTCCGACGGAAAGGCGGACGCCCTCGTCACCGCCGGCAGCACCGGGGCCCTGGTCGTCGCGGCGACGTTCGTCGCGAAGCGCCTCAAGGGCGTCAAGCGCGCGGCCCTCGCGACCGAGATGCCCGGCCTCGACCGGAACTATATGCTGCTCGACCTCGGCGCGAACATCGAGTGCCGTCCGGAGATGCTCGCGCAGTTCGCCGTGATGGGCGCCGCTTATATCGAAAAGACCGCGGGCGTCGCGAACCCGCGCGTCGGGCTTATCAACATCGGCGCGGAGGAATCGAAGGGCACGGACCTGCAAAAGGACGCCTACGACCTGCTCTCGCGGTCGAAGCTCAACTTCGTGGGCAACGTGGAGCCGCGGGATCTGCCTTTTGGCGCCTGCGACGTGGCCGTGGCCGACGGCTGGACCGGCAACATCGTCTTAAAAACGACCGAGGGCACCGGCCTTGCCTTCTCTAAAATGATCAAACGCATTTTGATGAAAAATACGCTGACGAAGCTCTGCTCCCTGCCGATGCGGGAGGGCATCTACGACATGAAGCGCCGGACGGACTACGCCGAGCGCGGCGGCGCGCCGCTGCTCGGCATCACGAGGCCCGTCGTCAAGGCCCACGGCAGCAGCGGCGCCCGGGCCTTCCGCAACGCGCTCAATCAGGCGAAGATTTTTTACGAGACGGACGTCAACGGCGCGATCCTCTCCGCGCTCGCGGGGACAAAAGAGGAGGCGGAGACATGAGCTTTGAAGCGCCCCGCGCGCTTGAGGAGGCGTCCGGATACACCTTCGCGAACCCGCGCTACCTCGAGATCGCGCTGACCCACTCCTCCTACGCGAACGAGAACCACGGCCGCTGCGAGAGCAACGAGCGTCAGGAATTCCTCGGCGACGCCGTCTTGAGCATCATCGTCTCGGACTACCTGTTTCACAATTACAAACACCTGCCGGAGGGGCAGCTCACCAAGATGCGCGCCTCGCTAGTCTGCGAAAAGACGCTGAGCCGCTTCTCAAAAGATCTGGGGCTCGGCGGGTACCTGATGTTCGGCCGGGGCGAGGAGCAGATGGGCGGGCGCGAACGGCCCTCGATCCTCTGCGACGCGTTCGAGGCCTTCCTCGCGGCGGTCTATCTCGACGGCGGCATGGAGCCCGCGCGGGCGTTCATCCTGCGCTTCATCAAGCCCTGCCTCGACGATTTTGAGAGACTGTCTTTCAAAGATTATAAGACGCAGCTTCAGGAGATCATCCAGCAGAACCCCGAGGAACAGCTCACCTACGCGCTCGTCGGCGAGACCGGGCCGGACCACGACAAACGCTTCATCGTCGAGGTCATGCTCAACAGCAACCCGATCGGCCGGGGCGAGGGCCGGAGCAAAAAAGCCGCCGAGCAGATGGCGGCAAAAGAGGCACTGGAGCTGATGGGCGAATGAGACACGCGAACGTCTCGTTTTTTGTCCCGATGGCCGGCTGCCCGCACCGGTGCTCGTTCTGCGACCAACAGAGCATCACCGGCGAGACCAAATGCCCGACGCCCGGGGAGGTCGACGCCGTCTGCGCGAAAGCGGCGCAGGCGCTCGCCGGATGCTCCGCCGGGAGCGAGATCGCCTTTTTCGGCGGCAGCTTCACGATGATCCCGCGGGAGACGATGGTCTCCCTGCTCGCGCCCGCCGCGAAATGGGTGGAGGCGGGCTTCTTCTCCGGCATCCGGTGCAGCACGCGGCCCGACGCGATCGACGAGGAGGTCCTCGACCTGCTCGCCCGGTACCACGTCCGGTCGGTCGAGCTCGGCGCGCAGAGCAGCGACGACGGCGTCCTTGCGCGAAACGGCCGCGGGCACGCGTTCGCCGACACGAGGCGGGCCTCGGCCCTCATCCGGGCGCGGGGGTTCTCGCTCGGGCTCCAGATGATGACCGGCCTGCCCGGGAGCACCCCGGAGCGGGACTTGCAGACGGCTAAGGACTTTATCTTACTAAAACCGGAGACCATGCGGATCTACCCCGCCCTGGTGCTTGACCACACCCCGATGGCAACGCTTTGGCGGCGGGGCGATTACCGGCCCCAGACGCTTGAGGATGCGGCCTCGCTCTCTGCGGAGCTGCTCGATCTCTTTGAGGGGGCCGGGATCCGGGTCATCCGGGTCGGCCTGCACGCGGAGCCCTCGCTCGAAAAGAACCTATTGGCCGGGCCCTATCACCCCGCCTTCCGCGAGCTCGCCGAGGGCGCGCGCTTTTACAAAAAAATCACGCCGGAGATTTTGAAATATCCGGAGGGGGCGCTCGCCGTCGCGGTGAACCCATCCGAGCATTCCAAAGCCGCCGGGCACGGGCGCGCGAACCTTGTCTCTTGGAAAGCCGCCGGGTACGACGTCCGGATCCTTGACGACGCCTCCCTCCCCCGCGGCGGGTTTGCCGTCCGCCTGCCCGAAACCACGACGCCGGAGTAGAGACGGAAACGCGGCCCCGCCAAAGCCGCCGGGCGCGGCATCCGGATTCTTGACGACGCCTCCCTCCCCCATGGCGAATTTTCTGTCCGTCTTTCCGAAACCACGACGCCGGAGTAGAGACGGAAACGCGGCCCTGCCAAAGCCGCCGGGTACGACGTCCAAATTCTTGACGACGCCTCCCTCCCCCATGGCGAATTTTCTGTCCGTCTTTCCGAAACCACGATGAGTAGGAAGTGAAACATTGTTCCTCAAAGCACTGGAACTTCAAGGCTTCAAATCTTTCCCGGACAAGACCCGCCTCTCCTTCGGCCGCGGGCTGACCGCGGTCGTCGGGCCGAACGGGAGCGGAAAAAGCAATATCAGCGACGCGGTGCGCTGGGTCCTCGGGGAGCAGTCCACGAAGGCCCTGCGCGGCATCCGGATGGAGGACGTGATCTTCGGCGGCAGCGCGGGGCGCAAGAGCTACGGCTGGGCCGAGGTCCGGCTCTTTCTCGACAACGCCGACCGCCTGCTCCCGATCGAGAGCGACGAGGTCGTCGTCTCCAGAAAATACTACCGCAGCGGCGACAGCGAATACCGCATCTGCGATAAAATCTGCCGCCTGCGCGACGTCAACGAGCTCTTTATGGACACGGGCCTCGGCCGGGACGGTTATTCGCTGATCGGTCAGGGCAAGATCGCCGAGATCATCGGGACCAAGAGCACGCAGCGGCGCGAGGTCTTCGAGGAGGCCGCCGGCATCTCCAAATACCGCTACCGCAAAGAGGAGGCCGAGCGCAGCCTCGTACAGGCCGACGAAAACCTGCTGCGGCTGCGGGACAACCTCTCCGCGCTCGAGGAGCGCGTCGGCCCGCTCAGGGAGCAGTCCGACAAGGCCAAAAAGTTCCTCGAGCTCGCCGAAGAAAAGAGATCCCTTGAAATTTCCGTCTGGATGCGGAACCTGCGCCGCTTAAAGACCCAGCTTCAGGAGCAAAACGGCGCCATCAGCGTCTTTCAGTCGGAATACGACGCCCTCGACGCCGATTATAATAAGGCCGAGGAATACATAGGCTCCCTCTACGAGGGCATCCGCAACCTCGATTTCGACGTGGAGAGCGAGCGCCGGGCGATCGCCGAAAACGAGGCGAAGATCTCCGGGCTCGCGGCCGACGCCGCCGTCTCAAAGAACGAGATCGGGCACGCCGAGGGCGAGATCGCCCGGATCGGCGGAGAGATCAAGGAGCTCGAGGCCTCCGGCAGTGAAAACGCCGCGCTCGCCGGGGCCAAGCAAAATGAGCTCGCGGAAAAGGAGGCCGAGCGGGCCGCCCTTTCCGAAAAGGCCGCCGCGAACGCGGCGGAGGCCGGAACGATCGCCGTGGCCGAGGCGGAAAACGCCGGGCGGCACGCGGCGGCCGTGTCGGGACTTGCCAAGGCCGAGGCCTCGATCGGCCACATCAGCGTCGTGTTGGCCACCGCGGGCTCCGACGCCGAGCAATATGAAAAACGCCTCGCCGAGATGGACGCCGCCGCCGCCAAGACCGGCGAGCGGATCGCCGCGAACGAGAAGGACCTCGCGGACATCGCGGAGTTCCTCTCCGACAACGCCGCGCGCGCCGAGTCGCTGCGAAACGGCATCTCCGGCCTCGCGCTCAAAAAGAGCCTGCGGGAGAAGCAGCTCGCCGCCCTTGAGGAGAGCCGCGCCGCCCTCCAAAAGAGCGCGGATGCCGCCCTCTCGCGCGCGAAACTCCTGCAGGACCTCGAGGACCACATGGAGGGCTTCGCCCAGAGCGTGAAGTTCGTGCTCGAGCGGGCCAAGGCGGGGGCCCTGCGCGGGATCCTCGCGCCGGTCTCCGGCATCCTCTCGGTCGGGAGCAAGTACTCCCTCGCCGTCGAGACCGCGATCTCGGGCGCGCTTCAAGACGTCGTCGTCTCGGACGAGGACGCCGCCCGCCGCGCCATCGAGACGCTCAAGGAGCAAAACCGCGGCCGCGTCACGTTCCTGCCGCTCACCTCCGTCCATGGAAACAGGCTCGCGGAGAGCGGCCTTGAGCGCTGCGAGGGCTTCATCGGCCTCGGCAGCGACCTTGTGAAGTACGACAAAAAATACGAGGGCGTCGTCCTGAGCCTGCTCGGCCGCATCGCGGTCGTCGACGAGCTCGGCAGCGCCGTCGCCATCGCGAAAAAATACGGCTACCGCTTCCGCGTCGTCACGCTCGACGGCCAGCTCGTCAACGCGGGCGGGTCGCTGACCGGCGGCTCCTCCGTCAAATCGGCGGGCATCCTGAGCCGCCGGCACGAGATCGAGGAGCTGCTCGCCGGGGCCGAGTCCGGCAGACGCCGCCTCGCGGACGGCGCCCCGGAATATAGCCGCCTGAAAGAGGAGATTTCCGCCCTCGCCGCCGATTCTATCGCCGCCGAGAGCGAGCTGCGCTCCGCCAACGAGGACCGCATCCGGGCCGAGGCGGAGCAAAAGCATTTTGAGGAAAAGATCGCCGCCGAGAAGGCCGACGCCGAGGAATACGCCTCCCGCCGCGCCGAGATCGTGGAACTCAACGCCTCCGCCAAGCACCGCGCGGCCGAATTCACCGCCCTCCTCGCCGGGTCGGAGGCCGAAAAAGAGACGGCCCTCGGCACGATCGCCGAGCTTGACCAAGGGGCCTCCTCCCTCATGGAGAGGAAGGCGCAAAACGCCGCCGGGGCCCACGCGCTCTCCCTTTCCGCCGCCCTGACGGAGAAGGACATCGACGCCGTCCGCGCCGACCTCGAGCGCCTGCGCGTCTCCGAGGAGGAGCGCCTCGGCCGCGGGGAGGAGCTCCGGTCCGGACTCTCCGATATGGAGGCCGCGATCAGGACCCACACGGAGAAAATCGCCGCCGCCGAGGCGGAGACGGCCCGCCTGCGCGCCGAATCCGGGCGCAGGAACGGGCAGATCGCCGTCCTCTACGCGAAGCGGCAGGAATTCGAGTCGAAGACCACGCAGCAGCGCAGCGCGCAGAAGAGCATCGTCGCGGGCCGCGAGGAGGCTTCCGTGCGGCTCGCGAAGGCGCGGGCCTCGCTCGACGACCTGCAAAAGGACTACGACCGCATCATCGGCGAGCTCTGGGACGAATACGAGATCACCTACACCATGGCCGACGAGATCGCCCAGGAGATCGCCGAGCCGCAGAAGGCGCAGCGCCGCCTCGCGGAGCTGCGCGGCAAGATCAAGGCCCTCGGCCCGGTCAACGTCTCCGCCATCGAGGAATACCGGGAGGTCTTCGGCCGCTATGAATTCATGCGGGGGCAGATCGAGGACGCCGAAAAGGCCCGCGACGAGCTGCGCTCGCTGATCCGCGGCCTGACCGGCCAGATGAAGACCATCTTCGCCGAAAGCTTCACCCGCATCGCCGGGAATTTCGCCGTTGTGTTCAAGGATCTCTTCGGCGGGGGCGAGGCGCGGCTCACGCTCACCGACCCGGACAACGTCCTCGAGTCGGGCATCGAAATTTACGTCCAGCCGCCGGGCAAGATCATCAACCACATCTCCTCCCTCTCCGGCGGGGAGCAGACCTTCGTCGCGATCGCGATCTATTTCGCGATTCTGAAGGTCAGCCCGGCGCCCTTTTGCATCCTCGACGAGATCGAGGCGGCGCTCGACGAGGCAAACGTCGACCGCTGCGCCGAATACCTGCTGACGCTCTCGGGCGACACGCAGTTCATCGCGATCACGCACCGCCGCGGCACGATGGAGCACGCCGACCGCCTCTACGGCGTCACGATGCAGGAGGAGGGCGTCTCGAAGCTCTTGGAGCTTTCGCTCGACGATCTGGACGCCGTGGAAGCCTGACGCCTCGCGCCAAATTTCCGCTGACGCTCTCGGGCGACACGCAGTTCATCGCGATCACGCACCGCCGAGGACGTTTCCGTAACGCCGGGCCGCTCTTCCTATGATACAGAGGCCGCTTGGAGAAATCCTGCATAAAAACCGCCGAAGCCTGCCAAACTAATCCCGAATGCGGAGAGAAAGGCAGGCGTGGGTTTGTGAATATTCTGTTTTTGGATCTGTTCGGGGGGTACCCGGGCGACTTCTCCGCGAACCTCTTTTTCCGGGGCGAATACCGGGATCTGGATTTCGGGGAGAGCTCCGATCGGAGGAAGCATCTCTCCGCCGCGCTCGAAAAACAGGGCCACACGGTCACCGTGCTCGCCGCGCTGCCGGTCTCCGATCTCGATGAGCACGCCGGGAATAAAAAAGAGGGCCTGTTTTCGCCCTGTGAGCACGGCGAGGCCGTCTGGCTCTATGTGCGCGTGCGGCAGGATCAAAACAGCTCCTCCATCCCCTATCGGGCGCTCTTGGACTATAACTTTTTGCTCTATGAATACGCCGCCGACCTCGCCAAGATGCTCAGGCCCGACGTTGTCGTCTCCGCCTCGGCCTACCCGTTCGACATCTACCCCGCGAAGCGGATCGCGAAGAAGGCCGGGGCCAAGCTTGTCCGCGATCTGCACGACCTGCTGCCGGACCGGCTCCTCTCGGAGAGCGCCCTGAAGCCGTCCCCGGCGTTTCTCTCCATCCTGCGCGGGGCCGTGAGGCGCAGCTGCGGGCAGCCGGGTCTTGTGATCTCCTCGATCCCCTCGGCCGACGAGTGGATGCAAAAAATCGCGAAGCCGAAGAAGTTTCTCTATCTCTCCGCGGCGGCCTCCGACACCCGGAAAAAATGTTCGGAGCTGACCGCCTCGCTGATCGAGCAGATCGAGGCCCGCAAGGCCGAGGGGCGCTTCACGATCCTGTATTCCGGGCCGGTCACCGACGGGCGCTCGCTGCGGGCCTTCCTGCTCGCCGCGAAGGACGCCAAGGAGAACCCCGCGTTTTTCCTCTCGGGCGACGGCAGCTACAAGATCATCCTGCGCCGCATCGCGAAGGAGCAGGACATCGAGAACTTTTATTTTCTGGACGCCGTACCGGAGGCGGACGAAAAGGCGCTGCTCGCCGCTTCGGACTGC
>CAZAAR010000036.1:0-18567 GCA_964483415.1 uncultured Oscillospiraceae bacterium | reverse complement strand
TATTCCGTGATAAAGGAGATCGCCACCACCTGCAGCCCCACATGGATCCCCAGCACCGGGCCCATCTTTTGCAGTTTGACGGGCAGATCGGGGTACCTCGTCTGGATCACGTTATAAAGGACGCTGGCGGCGCGGCTGTTTTCGATGTAGTCGATCACCACTTCCTTCGCCGTCGGAGGGATCTTATCGACCAGTTTTTTGACGATCTCCGCGTTGCCGCGGGCGATGCTGTCGGAGACCACGACGCCGTCCTTGCACAACAGGATGGGCTTGATGTTGAGGATGGTCCCGACGCTCATGCGGACAAAGCCGATCCTGCCGCTCCTCTGGAGCGGCGTCATGTCGTCGACGGAGAAGGCGATCGTGATCTTATCCCGGACCTCGGCGAGCTTCTCCTCGATCGCCCTGAGCGGCTCTCCCGCGTCGGCGAGCTTTTTCGCCTCGCGGACCAGGAGATAGAGTCCGCCGGCGGTCATCCGGCTGTCGAACACGGCGATCTTGTCGCTCCCGGTCTGCCTGGCGGCCACATAGGCGGCGCTGTACGTCCCGCTGAGGCGTGAGGAGATCGTGACGCACAGGATCTCGTTGCCCCGCGCGAGCTCCTCCTCGAAGGCGCTCAAAAACGCCTCCACGTTGGGCTGCGAAGTCGTGAATTTCGCATTTGTGCGCAGCAGTTCCTCAAAATTGCCGTTTTGGTCCGAATAGGTCTCCAGATAATTCACGTCCCCGACATAGTAAGGGATCGGGATCACCTGCACCGACAGGAGATCGGCCTCCCGCTTTTTGAGATAGACGCTCGAATCCGTTATGATTTTAATCACGCAGATCACCTATCCTTCGGAATCTTTGGTAGCGGTTCTCCACAAGCTCCTCCATGGGCAGGGCCCTGTTTGCGGAGAGCGTTTTGAGCATCTCGTTTTTAAGCGTCTCAAAGAGCGTTGGGGTCTCGGGGATCACCTTTTCGATCACGCCCAGAGAGAGCAGATCGTCCGCCGTCAGTTTGAGGCACTCGCTCGCCTCCTCCACCCTTGTGCTGTCCTTCCAAAGGATGCTCGCGCAGCCCTCCGGGGAGATGACCGAGTAGACGGCGTTTTCGAGCATCCAGACCTCGTCCGCGACCGCGAGGGCCAGCGCCCCGCCGCTGCCGCCCTCCCCGATGACGACGGAGAGAACGGGCGTCCTGAGGCCCATCATCTCGGTGAGGTTTTCCGCGATCGCCTGACCCTGCCCCCGCTCCTCGGCCTCCGTCGCGCAGTAGGCCCCGGAGGTGTCTATCAGGCAGACGACCGGGCGGCCGAATTTTTCCGCGAGCTTCATCTGGCGAAGCGCCTTGCGGTAGCCCTCGGGATGAGCCGAGCCGAAGTTGCGGGCGGCCTTCTCTCTTATATCCTTGCCCTTCTCGATCCCGATGACCGTGACGGGTATGCCATCCAGATAGGCGACGCCGGCGATGATCGCCCGGTCGTCCGCGAAGCGGCGGTCGCCGTGCATCTCGATAAAATTGGTGAAGATCCCCCGGATGAAATCCGCCGAGGTGAACCGGTTTTTCGCTCTGGCCGCCGCGACCTTCTCAAAAGCCGTCATGCTCTCGCCCCCCTCGCGTGCATTTTAAGGATCTGGGCAATATAACTTTTTTGCTTCCGGCGGTTGACAACGTCGTCGACGAAGCCGTGCTCAAGCAAAAACTCCGCGCGCTGGAAGCCCTCTGGGAGCTTTTTGCGGATGGTCTGCTCGATCACCCTTGGGCCCGCGAAGCCGACGAGCGCGCCCGGCTCGGCGATGATGATGTCCCCCTCCATCGCGAAGCTCGCGGTCACGCCGCCGGTCGTGGGGTCTGTGAGCACGCACAAAAACAGGTTGCCGGCGTCGCTGTGCTTTCTCACGGCCCCGCTGGTCTTCGCCATCTGCATCAGGGAGACGATGCCCTCCTGCATCCGCGCGCCGCCCGAGACCGTGAAGCCCACGACGGGCAGATTTTGCTCCGCCGCCCGCTCAAAGAGGCGCGTGATCTTCTCGCCGACGACGCTGCCCATGCTGCCCATCATAAAATAGGGCTCCATCACGAAGATCGCGGCCTTGTTTTTGCCGATCTCGCAAAATCCGCAGACGACGCCGTCCTTTTCGGCGCTTTCGAGCCGGGCGTTCGTCAGCTTTTTGTCGTAATCGGGGAAATTCAGAATGTTTTTTGAAAGAAGCTCCGCGTCGCTCTCCTCGAACGTGCCGCCGTCGCAGACGAGGTTGAGGCGCTGCCTCGCGTTCATCCGGAAATGGTAGCCGCAGTAGGGGCAGAGGTGGAGGTTGTCGGAGATCTCGCCGGAGGAGAGGCTCTTTTTGCACTTGGGACAGACGAGGAAAAGGTCCTCCACGTTTTCGCTGCGGGGTCCTTTTTCGAGCTTGCTATATCCCTCCAAGGGGTTGGACGGTTTTTTAAACAGCATGGGGATCCTCCTTTAACCCAAAAACCCGGCAATGAAATCCGTGGTGTAGGTGGAATTCTCAAACTCCTCGGCGGAGAGGATCTCCGCCTCGAAGTCGGCGTTATGTTCGATGCCCTCGATGATGAGCTCGCACAGCGCCGCCCGCATCTTTCGGATGGCCTCGTCCCGCGTCTTCGCGTAGACGACGAGCTTGCCGATCATCGAATCGTAAAAGGGCGGGATGGCGTAGCCCTGATAGATCGCGGTGTCGAAGCGCACCCACGGCCCGCCGGGGATAAAGAGCATCTCGATCCTCCCGCAGGAGGGCCTGAAATTCTGATGGGGGTTCTCGGCCGTGATCCGGCACTCGATCGCGTGGCCGCGGACCTCGACGTCTTTCTGCGTAAAATCGAGTTTTATGCCCGCGGCGATGCGGATCTGCCATTTCACAAGGTCGATCCACGTGACCATCTCGGTGACCGGGTGCTCGACCTGAAGGCGCGTGTTCATCTCCATGAAATAGAAGTCCCCGGCGGCGGGGTCATAGAGATATTCGACGGTGCCTGCGCCGCGGTAGCCGGCCGCGGTCCCGGCCCGGATCGAGGCGTCGATCATCTTCTGGCGGGTCTTCTGCGGCAGGAGCGCCGAGGGGCTCTCCTCGACCAGCTTTTGATTTTTCCGCTGGATCGAGCAGTCCCGCTCGCCGAGGCAGACGACGCCCCCGTAGTTGTCGGCGAGGATCTGCATCTCGATGTGCTTGACCGGCTTGAGGTATTTCTCCATGTAGACCGACCCATCCCCGAAGGCGGACCGCGCCTCCATCGTGGCGGACTGATAGCCGCCCTCGAGCTCCTCCGGCTTATGTATCAGGCGGATGCCCCTGCCGCCGCCGCCGGCGCTCGCCTTGATGAGCAGCGGGAAGCCGATCTTCTCCGCCTCTTTTTTCGCGTGCTCAAGGCTTTTTACAAGGCCGCAGCCGGGGATCACGGGCACCTTGGCCGCCCGCATGGTCTCCTTGGCCGTCGCCTTATCCCCCATCTTCGCGATGACCCGCGAGGGCGGGCCGATGAAGGTGACGCCGTTTTCCTCGCAGAGCGCGGCGAACTCCGCGTTCTCGGACAAAAAACCGTACCCCGGATGGATCGCCTGCGCTTTCGTCGCGAGCGCGACCGAGAGGACCGCGGTCATATTGAGGTAGCTGTCCTTGGAGAGCGGGCCGCCGATGCAGTAGCTCTCGTCCGCCAGATGGACGTGCAGCGCGTCCTTGTCCGCCTCGGAGAAGACGGCCACCGTGGTGATGCCCATCTCCTTGCAGGCCCGGATGATCCGGATCGCGATCTCGCCGCGGTTGGCAACCAATATTTTGGAAAACATCTGCTATTCTCCCTTGATCACGGCGAAGGACAGGTCGCCGCAGACAGAGAGTTTTCCGTCGACGTATCCCGCGCTTTTAATAAAATAAAAAGGCCGTTTCACCTTTGTGATTTCGCTTCTGAATTCGATGGTGTCGCCGGGCTTCACCTTGTTTTTGAATCTCACGTGGTCCATGCCCGTGAAATAGGGGGTGAACCCGCCGGCTTTTTCCCTGTCCACAAGCAGGCAGGACGACTGCCCCATCATCTCGCAGAGGATGACGCCCGGCACCACCGGGTTGCCGGGAAAATGCCCTTGGAGGAAAAACTCGTCCCCCCGCACCGTATATCTGCCCACGGCCGCGCCGTCCTCGAGCGCGACCTCGTCGATCAGGAGCATCGGCTCCCTGTGAGGAAGGATCGCTTTGATTTCTTCCCGGTTCATCGGAGGCCCTCCTTAAAATATTTTGAACAGCACCTGCCCGTACTCCGCGATGTCCCCGTTTTTGAGGCAGATGTCAGCGATCTCGCCGTCGTACTCCGAGACGATGTCGTTCATGAGCTTCATGGTCTCGATGATACATAGGACGTCGCCCTTTTTCACCTTGCTGCCGATGCTCACGAAGGGGTCGGCGTCCGGCGCGGGCGCGCTGTAATAGACGCCGACGATCGGCGAGCGCACCTCGGTCAGCTTGTTGAAATCGAGCGCCCCGTTTTCGGGCGCGGGGGCCGGGGGCTCCGCCTTCGGGGCCGGGACTTCGGCCGGGAGCGGGGCCTCCGGCTGGGGAGCGGCCTTCTCAAGCCGGATCTTCGTCTCCCCCTCGCAGACCTCCAGGGACGTCAGCTTACTTTGGTTTAAGATCTCCACGAGTACTTTGATATTTTTAATATCCATCCCGTACACCTCTATATTTTCTTAAAAAGAATGGCCGCGTTGTGCCCGCCGAAGCCCAGCGAGAGCGAGAGCGCCTTGTCGGCGTCAAACTTCCGCTTTTGGTTCGGCACATAGTCGAGGTCGCACTCCGGGTCCGGCTCCTTATAGCCGATCGTCGGGGGGACCGTTCCGTTCTCGAGCGCGAGGACCGCGGCGATGGCCTCGGCCCCGCCCGCGGCCCCCAGCATATGCCCCGTCACGGACTTGGTGGAGCTGACGGGCACCTTGTAGGCGAGCTCGCCGAGGGCCTTTTTGATCGCCAAAGTCTCGGTCTTGTCGTTGAGGGGCGTCGAGGTGCCGTGGGGGTTGATGTAGAGCTTTTCGTCGGGCCGAAGGCCCGCCTCCTCGAAGGCGAGCGAGATCACGCGCGAGGAGCCCTCCGCCTCGGGGTGCGGGGCCGTGATATGGTAGGCGTCGCAGGTGTTGCCGTAGCCCGAGAGCTCGCAATAGATCCTCGCGCCGCGGTTTTTGGCGTGCTCATACTCCTCGAGCACGATGACCCCCGCGCCCTCGCCCATCACGAAGCCGTCCCTGCGGCGGTCGAAGGGGATCGAGGCGTTGTCCGGGTCGTTCGTCGTGGAGAGGGCCATGCTGCTCGTGAAGCCGCCGATGGCGAGCGGGTTGATCGAGGCCTCGGCCCCGCCCGCGACGATCGCGTCGGCGTAGCCGTATTTGACGGCCCGGAAGGCCTCCCCGATCGCGTGGGTCGCGGTGGCGCAGGCCGTCACGACCGGCAGGTTGGGGCCCTTCGCCCCGTACCGGATCGCGACCAGCGCCGCCGCCATGTTGCCGATCAGCTTCGTCACAAAAAACGGGGAGAGCCGGTCCGGGCCCTTGGCCAGCATCTTCTCGGTCTCGGCGATCGAGGTGGAGATCCCGCCGATCCCGGAGCCGATGTAGACGCCGAAGCGCTCGGGCTCGATCCGGCCGGTGATCCCGCTCTCCGCGACCGCCTCCGCGGCGGCGCCGAGCGCGTATTGGGCGTAGAGGTCCGTATGGCGGATCTCGCTTTTTTCCATATAGAGCTCGGGGTGAAAGTCCTTGACCTCGGCGGCGATCTTGACCTTCATGGCGCTCGCGTCAAACCGCGTGATCGGCGCGAAGCCGTGCGTGCCGCCGGCAACGCTGTTCCAAAAAGAACCGACGTCGTTTCCTACGGGCGTGATACATCCGAGTCCCGTGACAACCACTCTTCTCATAAAGACCTCCTACATGCACAGTCCGCCGTCCACCCTGATCACCTCTCCGGTGATATAGGAGGCCCGGTCGGATGCCAAAAACGCCGCCAGATCCGCCACTTCCTGTGCGGAGCCCATCCGCTTGAGGGGTACGGCGGCATTGACCCCGTCTTTGACCGGCTGGGGCAGGTTCGCGGTCATATCGGTCTCAATAAAGCCGGGCGCGATCGCGTTGCAGGTCACGTTCCGGGAGGCGAGCTCCTTCGCGGCGGTCTTGGTGAGGCCGATCAGCCCCGCCTTCGACGACGAGTAGTTCGCCTGACCGGGATTGCCCATGATCCCGCTGACCGAGGAGATGTTGACGATCCGCCCGGCCCCGGATTTCATCAGGGCCCGCGAAAGGTATTTGATAAAATAAAAGGCTCCCTTTAAATTGACGTTCAGCACCGCGTCGAAATCGCTCTCGCTCATGCGGAGCAGCAGCGCGTCCTTCGTGATGCCGGCGTTGTTGACTAAAATATCCGCTTTGCCGAAGTCCGAGACGACCCGGTCGCAGGTTTCCTTGACCTGTTCGGCGTCCGAGACGTCGCACAGATACTTCCGCGCGGCGACGCCGAGAGCCCGGGCTTCCTCGCAGACGCCCTCCGCCGGGGCCTCGTCCCCGATATAGATGACCGCGATGTCCGCGCCTTGGCGCGCCATCTCGAGCGCGATCGCGCGGCCGATCCCCCGGGAGGCCCCGGTGACGACCGCCGTTTTTCCGTTAAGCATGGTTTACCTCCGCAAGCGTTTTCTCAAGCGAGGCCAAATCCGAGACGTTCAGCGCGCGCACGCCGCCGCTGATCTTTCGGATCAGCCCGGAGAGCGTCTTCCCGGGCCCGACCTCGATGAAGGTGTCGAATCCGTCCGAAATCATGGTCTCAACCGTCTTTTGCCAGAGCACGGGACTCTTGGCCTGCAGGGAGAGCAGCCGCTTGGGGTCGTCATATACCCGCGTGGTGAGGTTCGAGTAGACGGGGACGCGCATGGCCCCGAAGGTCTTGTCCCGCAGGTAATCCGCGATCTCATCGGCCGCCTGTGCCATAAAGGGACTGTGGAACGCGCCGCCGACCGCGAGCCGGACGGTCTTCCCGCCCGCCGCCGCGACGGCCTCCTCGAGCGGCCCGACACACTCTTCGGCGCAAGCGACGACCGTCTGCCCCTCGCAGTTATAATTGACCGGATAGGCCCCGGTCAGTCCCGCGCAGATCGCTTCAACCGAGGCGGCGGGGAGTCTCAGCACGGCGAGCATCGCGCCCCTGTTTTTTTCGGCGCACCGCTGCATGGCCTCCGCCCGCAGGCACACAAACTCGTAGGCCTCGCGCTCGTCCATCAGCCCCGCGTAGGCGACGGCCGGGATCTCCCCAAGGGAAAATCCGGCGACGCCGTCGGCATGGACGCCATTTTCCTCGAGCGCCCGCGCGCAGGCGAGGTCCACCGCGAAAAGGCAGGGCTGCGTGTTCACGGTGCGGTTCAGTTCCCCGGCGGGCCCCTCGAAGCACAGGGTCTTCACCCGCTCCCCCGCGAGGTCGAAGACCTCCCTCGCGCGGGGGGAGTTTTCATAGAGATCCCTGCCCATGCCCACGGTCTGAGCGCCCTGGCCCGCGAACACAAACGCTATTTGACCCATTTCGACGCCCCGCTCAGCAGAAGCTCGGCCTCGGAGAACATCTCCCCGATGATCTCTTTGGCGGTCTGCTCGGTCTTGACGAGTCCCGCGATCTGGCCGGCCATGAAGCAGCCCCGCTGCTCGTCGCCGTCCACGGCCGCGAGCTTCAGCGCGCCCGCGCCGAAGGCCTCCAGCTCCCCGTTGGAGACGGAGGCGTCGTACTCCCGCGAGAAAAATTCCCGCGAAAACGGCGTTTTGAGCGCGCGGACGGGGTGCCCCAACCGCCTGCCGGTGGCGATCGTGTCGATGTCTTTCGCCTTGATGATCTTATCCTTATAAATCTGGTGGACGCCGCACTCCTTGGCGACGAGGAAACGCGTGCCCACCTGGACGCCCACGGCCCCGAGCATCAGCGCCGCGGCTATGGCGCGTCCGTCGCCGATGCCGCCGGCCGCGAGGACCGGGATGTCCACGGCGTCCGCGACCTGCGGGACCAGCGCCATGGTGGTGAGCTCGCCGATGTGGCCGCCGCTCTCCTCGCCCTCCGCGACGACCGCGGAGGCCCCGTAACGCTCCACCCGCTTCGCCAGCCCCGCGGATGGCACGATTGGGATCACCTTGATCCCGGCTTTCAGCCAGAGATCCAGATATTTTGAGGGATTCCCCGCGCCGGTGGTGACGACAGCCACCCGCTCCTCGGCGACGGTCCGGGCGACCTCTTCGGCGAACGGGCTCATCAGCATGATGTTGACGCCAAACGGGCGCGTAGTGAGTTCCCTCGCCTTTTTAATCTGTCCGCGCACAAAATCGGCGGGGGCGTTCCCGGCGGCGATGATGCCTAAAGCCCCGGCGTTGGAGACGGCCGCCGCGAGAGAGGCGTCGGCGATCCACGCCATGCCCCCCTGAAAGATGGGATACTCGATCCCCAGAAGATCGCAAAGAGACGTTTTTATCATATATCCCCCCGCGGCTTACGCCTTTTGCAGGACCGCCATCAGATCCCCGACGGTCTTGAGCGCGCCGTCCATCTCGATGCTCACGCCGAATTCCTCCTCAAGGTTCATGACGAGCTCCACCATATCGAGGGAATCGAGCTCCAGATCCGCGAAGGTGGTCCCCTCCGTGACGTTGAGGTCGCTCTCTTTGTAGTCGTTGATCACTTTTGCGATTCTTTCCAACATATCTGTTTCCTCCAAAAAATTATTTTTATTGATAAAACGGAATCACTCCCAGATCATCACGCAGGTGCCCGTGGTCAGCCCCGCGCCGAACGCCGACATCAGGAGCTTCGCGCCTTTTTCGATTTTTCGCCCCTCCAAAAGCTCATCCAGCAGCACCGGGATCGAGGCCGAGGAGATGTTGCCGTACTTGGAAATGTTCGTCGGGAATTTTTCCTCCGGCTGCCCGAGCTTCTCCCGCGCGAAGTCGATGATCCGCCGGTTCGCCTGATGCAAGAGGTAATAGTCGATGTCGCCGGCCGTGTAGCAGAGGCTCTCGAGCGCCGCCTTGGTCTCGGTCTCGATCATGCGCACCGCGAACTTAAAGACCTCCTGCCCCTGCATATGCACGAACCCCCGCTCTTTTTTCTCCTGATAGGGGCTGTTCCCGCCGCCCGCCTCGCAGAAGAGGATCTGGGTGTCCCCCTCGGCGGTGAGGCGGATGTATTTGAGCGCGGTCCCGTTTGCGACGACGCACGCGCCCGCCCCATCCCCAAAGAGGACGCAGGTGGCCCGGTCGTTCCAATCCACGTGCTTCGACATCATCTCGGCGCAGAGGATCAGGATATGGTTTGCCCGGCCGGTTTCAAGATATGCGGACGCCACGTCGAGCGCGTAGAGAAAGCCCGAACAGGCGGCGTTGAGATCAAGGGCCGGGCAGTTGATCCCGAGCCGCTCCGCGACCGCGCAGGAGAGGGACGGCAAGATATAATCCCCGCCCAACGTCGAGCAGAGCACCAGATCGATCCCGGAGAGGCCGAGGCCGGATTTTTGGACGGCCTTTCGCGCCGCCTCCTCGCAGAGATCGGTCAGGGATTCCTCCCCGCAAAGATACCTGTTTTTCACCCCGGTGCGGGAGGAGATCCATGCGTCGTTCGTATCCAGAAACGCCGACAGATCGTCGTTGGAGACGGCCTTTTTCGGCAGCGCCCTGCCGGTGCCGATGATTTTTAAACTCATTCTTACGCCTCTACCTTTTCTTTAAAAAATATGCTCAGCTTTTTGACCGCGGAGAGCAGGACCTCTTTTTCGCCCTCGGAGAAATGCTCCTCGATGTTCCGCACCATCTTTCGGTGAAAGATGCCGTGGGCGCGGTTGATCCGCTTGCCCAGATCGGTCAGGCTGATCATGAGCCTCCTGCCGTCGTCGGCGCAGGGGACCTTCGTGACGAGGCCCTTTTTCTCGAGCTTCTTGACCGCGACCGTGATCGTCGGCACCGCCACGCCCAGAGCGGACGCGACTTTGCTGACGGTCGCGTGCTCGCCCTTTTTGGCGATCGACTCGATGATATGCGCTTCAGTGACCGTGATGGGGGCGCCGGAAATGGCCTTGAGCGACGTCTCCTCGTATTTTAAAATAAAATTAAACGTATCCACCAGCAGATCGTTGAGGTTCAGTTCAAATTCCGTCATGGATTCCACCCCCGAATAGTTAATTATACTAACTAATAGTATCGCCGGATCCGGGATTTGTCAATCCCTTTTTGAAAGGAGGAGCGCCCGTTTTTTAGTTGATTCCCGGTGGATTCTATGATATTTTAGAAATAGAAACCGACGGGACCGGGAATGCGGGCGGGGTCTTTCGCGCCGCCCGTGGAGGAAAAAACATGGCTGAAAATGCGAACATCAAGGATGCTTCGGCCGCCGCAAAAGGCGGCGGACGGGAATCCCCGGAAGGCGGCGCGCACGGGACCCCGCCGGAATATGACCGCCTGTCCGCCGGCGGGGTGAAAAAATATTTGGAGCCGGAGGCGATGGAGCTTGAGCTCGAAGTGCTCGAATCGGCGTCCTCCACAAACTCTCTGCTGCGGGAAAGAGCGGCCGCCGGGGAGACGCGGGC
Organism: uncultured Oscillospiraceae bacterium; assembly: GCA_964483415.1. GTDB lineage: Bacteria > Bacillota > Clostridia > Oscillospirales > Ruminococcaceae > UMGS1668. Next base: position 7,982 of record CAZAAR010000036.1, on the reverse strand, counting down.
CATGGCGGTGATCGCCGCGGCCCAGACCGCCGGCCGGGGCAAACCGGGCAGGAGCTTCTTCTCGCCGCCGGACACGGGCGTCTATCTAAGCGTGCTGCTCTACCCCAAGCTCTCCGCCGGGCGGGCGCCCCTGCTCGGGACGGAGGCGGCCGCGGCGGTGTGCGAGGCGATCGAAGACGTCTCGGGGAAAAAGCCGTGGATCAAGTGGGTCAACGATATCCTGATCGACGGCAAAAAGGTCTGCGGGATCCTGACCGAGGCCTCGCTGACGGGCGCGGGGGAAAAGCCGGACTGCGTGATCGTCGGCATGGGGATCAACGTCTATCCCCCGCGGGAGGGCTTCCCGGACGAGATCAGGGGGATCGCCGGCAGCGTCCTCGACGGCCCGCGGCCCGACGTGAAGAACCGCCTGGCCGCGGAGATCCTGAACCGCTTTATGCGGCGCTTCCACGCGCTCGAGGACGAGGCGCCGATGGACGGGTACCTCGGCCGCAGCCCCGTCGTCGGAAAAAGGGTCGCCGTCCGGCAGGGGAAAAACGAGCGCCTGGCCACCGTTTTGGACATCGACGCGGACTGCCGCCTGATCGTCCGGTACGACGGCGGCGGCGAGGCGGCCCTCTCCGTGGGGGAGATCCGCATCCTGCCCTGATCCGGCCGAGAGCGGGCGGGGCCGGAGATTTCATGAAAGTCCCGTGCTCATGCTCAAGGCGAGATTCGAGCGCGGCCTAAGCCGGGATTTTTCCAAAAAAAGAAGCCCGCCATGCTTTTCGCATGGCGGGCTTCTGCCGCTATTCAAAGTTGTTTCGGGCGGTCGGCTCCGGGAGCGGTCAGAACAGCCGCAGCAGGAAACGCGGGAGCGTTCCGAAACCGGTGTTCGGGTTCTCCTCTTTTACGCCGGTTTGGGTCTCGGCCGGTTTGGAAGAGCTGGTGTCGGGCTTCACCGTGACCGGCGTGGAGGAGGTGGAGGAGGAAGAAGAAGAGGATTCCGCCGCCGCCTTCGAGGAGGAGACATAGGTGCCGGGATTCTTCACCTTGAGGCTGGAATCGTAGTCCTCGGCGTATTCCGGTCCGTCGAGCACCATATAGGCGGCGTTGGCGGTGGTCTTGAGCTCAATATCGCCGCTCTCGTCGCACATGGCGAGGATCACGTCGATGGTCCCATCCTTATGCAGATAAAGAATGGTCAGCTTATCCTCTTCATACTTCTCGCCGAAGCTGAACATGATCTCCTTGTCGCCGGATTCCGTCTTGGTGATCTCGCAGGAGAAGAGGATGGAGTTGAGGGTCGCGCCAAGCTCTCCGGCGAAGTCCCGGAGCTCCTTGTATTTCGACCCGTTTTTGCTCAGGCGGCCGACATAGACGTTGGTGCCGGAGACCTCAAAGCCGCCGGCCTCATAGATGTCGTCGTAATCGTCATCCTTGCTCGCCGCGAACGAGAAGACCGGCAGCATGCCGAGCACGAGCAGCGCGCAAAGCGCGAACGCCAGAATCTTTTTCATAAAAATGCCCTCCTTTGGCTGTCAAAGACAAGCTGTTATTCGTTCCTTTTTATTATAGCAAGGCCCGGCGGCATTTACAAGCGAACTCGTCCGGCCCCGCTGAAAGAAATTATTCGATGACGCGGTAATTCCGGGCGGCGTCCTCTTTTTTGGGCGATTCCTCGAGGGAAAGCACCTCGACCCGCAGCGGTTTCTGCCCGAGCCGGATCTCGATCTGATCGCCCTCCTTCACCTCGTAGGAGGCGCGGGCGACCCGGTCGTTAACAAGGACGCGCCCGGCGTCGCAGGCGTCGTTGGCGACGGTGCGGCGCTTGATCAGGCGGGTGATCTTCAGATATTTGTCAAGCCGCATGGACTTCCTCCTTGAAAAAAGCCCCCGCTCGGTGGAGCGGGGGCCTCGGTTTTGCTCCTTATTCCTTCGTGACGGCGGCTTTCAGGCCCTTGCCGGCCTTGAACACCGGAAGCATGGAGGAACCGATATCGATGTCCTCTTTGGTCCTCGGATTGACGCCCTTTCTGGCTGCTCTTTCTTTGACTTCAAAGCAGCCAAATCCGACAAGCTGGACTTTTTCTCCGGCAACCAGTGCCTCGGTGATGGAATCCAGGACGGCAAGGACGGCTTTTTCACTGTCTTTCTTCGTGAATTCGGTCTTCTCCGCTACTGCGGTGATCAGGTCGGCTTTCGTCATTTTACATTTCCCTCCGTTACAATTTTGCCGCTTTCCGGCGGCTTTTTTGATTCCTCTTCCTTTTTTGCCGGGCACCAAAGCTCTTCGAGCTTGTCCGGCGAAAGATCCCGGAGGCTCCTCCCCTCCCCGGCGGCTCTCTCTTCCGCAAAAGAAAAGCGCCGCGTAAACCGTTCGCAGGAGTCGGACAGACACTCCTCCGGCTCCGCGCCCAACGCCCCCGCCGCCCGCACGGCAACGAAAAGCACGTTCCCCAATTCCTCCCGTTTCCGGGAGAAATCCTCTCCGACCGCGGCCTCCCTGAGCCTTGCGACCCCGTCTTCGAGATCACGAAAAGCCCACTCGACGCCAAAAGACACCCCCGAAGCTTTCGCCGCGCGCTTTTGAAGCTTGGCGCTCCGCATCAGCGCGGGCAGCGTCTTCGGAACGGCCGTGAGCGTATCCGTGCCGGTCCTCTGGCCCTTGGTTTCGGCCTTTATTTCATCCCAGCGCCGGAAGGCGTACTCCGCGGAAAACGCGGCCTTGTCTCCAAACACATGGGGATGGCGGACGATCAGTTTTTTGCACAGGCCGTCGCAGATCCCGGAAAAATCGAAGCCGCCCTTCTCTTTCTCGATCTGGCAATGGAAGACGATCTGCATCAGCATGTCGCCAAGCTCCTCGCAGAGCGCCTCCGGGTCGCCGTTGTCGATGGCCTCGGCCGCCTCGTAGGTCTCCTCGATCAGATTCTGGCGGATCGAGGCGTGCGTCTGCTGCCGGTCCCACGGGCAGCCCTCGCCGCCCCGGAGGATCTCCATGATCCGCAGCAGATCCCCTGCTTCGTATTTTTCCTTGAATTCAAAATCCACAAAAGCCTCCATTATTTTACCCTAAGAGACGGTGTTTTGCAAGTAGTTCTGCGATTTTTTCGCCTTTTGGCAGCATTTTTATATCATTTTTCGGCACGCCGCGGATCGCGAGGACCACGGCGACATAAATCAGCGCCGCGGCGACGATCGCGAGCACCGTCGCGGGACGGGTTCCGATCCAGCCTTCCGTCAGCAGCCAGACGGCTTTGGCGCTCAAAGCGCAGACGAGCCCGGCGAACAGCGGCTTCAAAAAGACGGACCAGAGATCCACCCGGATGCCGGCGTTCCGGTCGATGAGAAGGATGCTCAGGACGAGCAGCAGGCCGTAGCAGCACAGCGAGCCGTAGGGCGCCGCCTTGATGTTGATGGACGGGATCGCGATGAACGTGAAGTTGATGCCGAGCTTGACCGCGGCGCCGATCAGCAGCAGCACGAGCGGGATCCGCTCCCGCCCGATCGCCTGAAGCACGCTGTTGCAGGCGACCACGATCGAGACAAAGATCACCGAGATCCCCATGACGGTGAGCATCGGGGCGGCGATCTCCACCTCGAGCGGCACCCGCGGATAGAGCAGGTCGAGGATCTGCTTCGAGAGGAAGGAGAGCCCCAGCCCGGCCGGGAAAGACATCAGCGCGGTGATGCGCAGCACGCTGTCCACCGAGCGCTTGACCCGGCGGCGGTCGCCCGCCGTCCACATCTCCGTGATGGTCGGCAGCGCCGAGATCCCAAAGGTTGTGGCGATGGCCGGGATCAGGTTAAAAAGCTCCACCGGCATGCCGGTGTAGACGCCGTAGAGGTAATTCGGAATGCCCTCGAGCGTCAGGCCCGCCGGGAGCAAATTCCGATATATCGTAAGGATCGTGTCCGGATCGAGCCGGATCGCGTATTCGAGACGGTTCATCAGCGAGATCAGGTCGATCAGATTCGTGAGGTTCGTCGCGAGGGAGGCGAAGCACACCGGCAGCGCGATCGCGATCAGGGCCCGGAAAATCTTCCTGCCCCGCTGCGGCTCCGCGGAGGCGAAGAGCTCCTCCTCGCTGATGCCGTCGCCTTTGCGGTTGTAGCGGATCATCAGGTAGACCGTGCCCGCGATCGTGGAGAGCATGACGCCGCCGATCGCCGCCGCGGCCGCGTAGGGCGCGATCGCCGAGGCCGCGGTTCCGGCGTTCTCGGTGAGCCCGATCCGGATGCCGAAGATGGTGCCGGCCTTCTCATATTCGGCGGTGCCGAGCTCGGTGACGATGAGCGTCAGGCCGAGGCCCAGGAGCAGCTTGAATATGGCCTCCGTCATCTGGGAGATCGCGGTCGGGTACATGTTGCGCAGCCCCTGATAATAGCCGCGGTAGGCGCTCATCATGCAGATGAAGAACACCGCCGGGGACAGGACCGCCACGGCCCAGACCGCGCCCGCGTTTCCCACCACCGAGGCGGTGAGAAACCGCGCGCCGAGCAGCATGATCAGGCTGCCCGCCGTCCCGGTGACGAGAAAGCAGGCCATTGAAACCTGAAAAATCTTTCTGACGTCCCGGAAACGCCCCAGCGTCACGCACTCGGAGACCATTCTCGAGACGGCCACCGGGATGCCGGCGGTCGCGAGCGTGTAAAGCGGATTGAAAATCTGATAGGCCGTATTATAATAGCCCATGCCTTCGCCGCCGATGATGTTCATCAGCGGGATCTTGAAGAGCGCGCCGAGGGCCTTGACAAAGATGGTCGCAAAACTCAAAATCAGGGCACCCTGGAGGAAATTCTGTTTTTTTAAGCTCAAACGCCGTCCTCCTTTAATATGCTGAGCGCCGAAATCAAAACTCAGATCTGGGAGAGGATCTTGGGCAGGCAGAGGCTGATCTTGTCGCAGACCTTCGGGAAATCAATGGTCTTATATTTCCCGTCCCGGTAGAGGACGTCCCCGTCCACCATGGTCAGCACGACGTCGGAGCCCTGCGCGGAGAAAATCAGCGAATCGAGCTTATTATAGGAAGGGACCAGATGCGGACGGTCGAGGTCGACGACGGCGAGGTCCGCTTTATAACCGATCTTGATGAGGCCGGTGTCCGCCCTGCCCTGGCTCTTCGCGCCGTCGACGGTCGCCATTTTGAGAATGTCCCGGGAGGCGATCTCGTCCGCGTGGCCGGAGCCGCCGCGGGCGATCATGGCCGCCATGTGCATCTCCTCGAACATGTTGAGGTTGTTGTTGCTCGCGGCGCCGTCGGTGCCGAGCGCGACGTTGACCCCGGCGTCGAGCATCTTGCGCACCGGCGCGAAGCCGCTGCCGAGCTTCATGTTGCTCGAGGGGTTGTGCGTCGCGGTGACGCCGTTCTCCGCAAGGATGCGGATGTCTCCGTCCTCCGCCCAGACGCAGTGCGCGAGGTTGGTCGGGTTTTCAAACAGGCCGCAGTCGAGGAACACCTGCGCCGGGGTCCTGCCGCCGTTGCGCCGCTTGCACTCCTCGTGCTCCTTCTTTGTCTCGGAGAGATGCGCGTGGACGCGCAGGCCGTTCTCCTTCGCGAAGGCGGCGGCGTCGCGAATCAGCGCCTCGCTCGCGGTGTACTCGGAATGGACGCCGAACTCCATCACGAAGCGGCCCTTGCTGTGGCCCCACTGCTGGATCTCCGCCCGGACGGCCGGGAAATACGCGAGGTCCTTGAGGAGGGCGCCGTCCGTGCCGACCGGCGGGTTGCTGAAGTTGCACTTCATGCCGACGTCCTGCACGGCCCTCGCCTCCACCGAGCCGAAGAAATACATGTCGGAGAACGACGTGGTGCCGCAGGCGAGCATCTCGGCCATCGCGAGCAGGTTCGCCCAATAGATCGCGTCCTCGTTCCAATGCGCCTCAAACGGGAAGATCCGCTCCTCCAGCCATCTTTGCAGCGGAAGGCCCTCGCCGTAGCCGCGCATCAGCGTCATCGCGGCGTGCGTGTGGTTGTTGACGAGCCCCGGGATCAGCAGCTTGCCGCCGCCGTCGTAGACCTCTCCGCAGCTCCAGTTCGAGGGCCTGTTTTGGGAGATGCAGTCGATCACGCCGTTTTTGACGCCGATCCACGCGTTGTCCACCACGTTAAAATCCTCATCCACATAGGAGATGTTTTTAAACAGCATAGTTCTTCCGTCCTTTCCGGTCAGGGACTTCGTTTTTTTATCGGAGAAGCGACGCGCTTCCGTTTTAAAAATCCGTGGGGCAAGCCGGGGTTCGCCGAGGCTTTCGGCGACTGGCGCGGACCGCCCTTACCCGATCTCCGAGAGCGTTTGCACCGCGGCGTGCAGGAGCCCGCGGAACTTGTCGGCGATGGCGGCGCCGGTCTCATTGACCTCCCCGCCGGAGAGCGTCTTGCCCGCCACGACGCCCGCCGCCATGTTGGTGACGACGGAGATCCCCAGCAGCTCAAGCCCGCAGGCGGCGGCCATGATGGCCTCCGGCGCGGTGCTCATGCCGACGAGATCCGCCCCGAGCGTTCTCAGGGCGCGGACCTCGGCCGGGGTCTCGAACTGCGGGCCGGACATAAACGCGTAGACGCCCTCCGCGAGCGTCTCGCCCGAGGTCTTTTGCCAGACGGTCCTGACCGCCTCGCGCAGCTTCGCGGTATAAGTATCGCTCATATCAAAGAAGTGCTCTCCGCCGAAATCCTCCGCCTTCTCCCCGCGCAGGGGGCTCTCGTCGAAGAACTTGATCTGATCGCGGATCAGCACAAACTCGCCGGGATGATAGTCGGTGTTGACGCCGCCGGCCGCGTTGGTGACGATGAGCTTCTTGATCCCCATCGCCTTGAGCACGGCGACCGGATAGGCGCAGTCGGCGACGCTGTTGCCCTCATAATAATGGAGCCGGCCGGACATGACCGCGACCGGCACACCCTCCATCGTTCCGATATAGAGCGCGCCCTCGTGCCCGGGGGCGGAGGCGGCGCGCCAGCGCGGGATGGATTTATACGGGATCTTCACCGCGTTCTCGAGGTCCGCGGTCACCGGATGCAGCCCGGAGCCGAGGATCAGCCCGATCTTCGGGCGGAGCCCGGTCTGGCTCACCAGGTACGCGGCGGAGCCTTTGATCTGATTATACGTCAAATTCGTTCATCCTTTCCGATCAAGGGACCCCCGCGGGCGCGTCCAAAGTGATTTCATGCCCGAGCCGCCGGGCGCAATTTCACGCCCGAACCGCCCAAGGCGATTTTCACGCCCGGCTTTTTCGGGAGACGCGGGGGCCTTTTTGCGCCGTCCGGCGCGTTATTTTTTCTTCTTGGGGGCGGGACCTTTTTTGAGTTCCGGGGCCTCTGCCGGGGCGTCCGCACCCGGGGCCGGCTCCGCCGCCGCTTCGGTTTCGGCCGCTTCGGTTTCGGCCGCCTCCGCCTTGGCGCTTCTCTCGGCGCACTCGGCGAGCTTCGCGGCCTTTTCGCTGAGCTTCGCGGCGCCCTCCCCGATCTTGGCCTTCTCCTTCTCGACATATTGGCCCGCGGTTTCGAGCGTATCGGATAAGGTCTCTTTTACCTCGCGGACCGCCTCTTTGATATCCTCGGCGGTCCTGTCGATCGCGGCGGTCACGGGCTCCTCTGCGCCGCGCATCTCCGCGCCGCAGTGGCTGCAATAGGCGGCGTCGGCCTCGTTCTGCGCGCCGCACGCGGGACACTGGGCGCGCTTGCGGAGCTTACGGATCCGCGCGGAGATCTCGCTGATATGCTCATACTCGCGGTCGATCTCTTTTTTGAAAATCTCGATCACGTCGGCGTTGTTTTCCTGAAGGCGGTGCTCCGCATAGACCAGCTCCCCGATGTTCTCATAGTTCTTCCTCATATCGCTTTTCACTTGGATTTTCTCCATGCGGAGGCGGGAAAGCTCGATCGCCTCTTTGGTTTTCTTCCCCATCTCCTCCGCGACGATCCGCAGATCGTCCACAATGCTGTCGAAATTCGCCATAGCTCTGCTCCTTTCATACGAGATTCCTACATCTGATTATT
>CAZAAR010000035.1:0-19121 GCA_964483415.1 uncultured Oscillospiraceae bacterium | reverse complement strand
AAGCGCTTCGATTTCTCGCGGGAGCTGTATGCCTGCCACACCGTGCAGCACACTGATGACATCCATCAACTCCTGTTCCAAGCCCTCACTGTACAGCCGGGTAAAAAGGTCTGTCATGCGGTTGATGGTGCTTTGGTCGCCGTTTGTGATCGTCCATATCATTTCTGCAAAGTCAGGGGTATGTGCGCCTGAGAGAAGGTTGATCTTGTCCTTGCTGATTGTCCCGTCGGGGAGAAGGGTTCCGTTTTCGAACAAAAAGTTATTCAGGTTGCCGTTCATAAGAATTCCTCCGTTTCAATGTTTTTTCTTATATCCATCCGCAGGTGTTTACTGCTGTTTACAGAGTTTGATAACATTTTTCCAACAATCGGGCCTAAGAAGCTGTTCAGAGAAGCAAAAAAACCGCCGTGTTATAAAAACAGGCGGAATAACATTAACAACATTTTCAGTTTTCAGAGAGTGTAAGCTTAGAATTTCGGACATGAGAAAAGCCAGCAAACCCTTGAGTTTACTGGCTTTTTTGGCGGAGAGGGTGGGATTCGAACCCACGTGAGGTTTCCCTCAAACTGATTTCGAGTCAGCCCCGTTATGACCACTTCGATACCTCTCCATATTCAATTAGCGCGAAAAAACATGATTTCGAGTCAGGGCCGTTATGACCACTTCGATACGCTTCCCGATTGAATTCTGCGCCGCCGCGCCGGGGAAACCGGCCCGATTATCATAGCACGAAAGCGCCCGCCGGTCAATCGTTTCTTGCGCGAAAAAAGAAAAAGGCGCTTCCCGATGCGGCTTTCGACCGGATCATGTTGACAGGTACAGTAAAAAAATGTATATTACTTATAATACTTCTTAGTATGAGTTTTATATGACGGAAAGAGGAGATCGATCCCAATGGATGACCCCGGTAGTACACGGCATTTTTTCCTTCTGATCTGCCTGCTTGGCGCCGGCGGATTTTTTACGATGAGCAAGGCGGCGCTGATCTCCCTCAACGACGCGAAACTGCATAAGGACGCGGACGACGGGGATAAACGGGCCGTGACTCTCTGCAAAATGGCGGATGAGCCCGGCGCGTTTCTGGCCATGATCCGGGCCGCGGTCACGCTGTTCGGCCTGCTGGCCGCGGCGTTCACGGCGGATTGGCTCGCGGGGCCGGTCACGGACTTTTTTGCGCGCTTCATCCCGCTCGCGCCCGAGGCGCTGCGGGCCCCCGTCCTGATTTTGCTGACGCTCGCGCTCGCGTTTCTGGTTCTGACGCTCGGCGGGGTGGTGCCCAAGCGGATCGGCATGCATAAGCCCGAGAAAATCGCCTACGGCGTCTCCGGTCTTCTCTATTTCTGTTATCTGTTTTTCCGCCCGTTCGCGAAGCTCGTCGATTATTCCGCCGCGGGCGTCATGAAACTTTTCGGCGTCGACTCGGTCGGCGAGCCGGAAGGGGCCACCGAGGAAAACATCCGCATGATGCTCGACGCCGGCAACGAGAACGGCACGATCGAGGAGAGCGAACGCGACATGATCAACAACATCTTTGAGTTCGACGACCGCACGGTCGGCGAGGTCATGACGCACCGCATCGACATGACCGCCGTGGAACAGGACGACGGCATCGGCGAGGTCATCGAACTCGCCATCGCGGACGGCTACTCCCGCATCCCGGTCTACGAGGAGACGATCGACGACATCAAAGGCATTATTTACGCGAAGGACCTGCTCTCGCTGATCGGGGACCCGGATTTCCAGAACCGCAGCGTCGGGGATTTCATCCGGCCGGTGAACTTTGTGCCGGAGTCCAATAGCTGCCGCGAGGTCTTCGCGGAATTTCAGCAAAAAAAGATCCAGCTCGCGATCGTGGTCGACGAGTACGGCGGCACCGCCGGCATCATCTCCATGGAGGACCTGCTGGAGTCCATCGTCGGCAACATTCAGGATGAGTACGACAACGAGGAGGAGGAGATCTCGCGGATCGACGAGGAAAACTTCAACTTCGACGGGACCGTCTTCGTCAAAGACATCGACGGCCTGCTGGGCATCGAGGTGCCCGAGGACGCCGAATACGATACGCTCGGCGGACTGCTGACCGACCTGCTCGGCCGGATCCCGGAGGAGGATGAGCACCCGGTCGTCGTCTACGGCGGCGTGGAGTTCACGGTCCTGCAGACCGAGGAGCATCACATCGCGAAGGTCCACGCGCACATCCTCTCGGAGGAGGAAAAGAGAGCGTAAAGCGCCCGGAGGAGGCCCCGGCCGGAAGGCGCGCGATCGGGAGACGGCGCGGGAGGCTTTATCCTCATGACGGTTTAAAAGATGGAAACGCGGGATAGGGGTTTCCCAAAAAAAGAGGATCCCCGCCGCGTTTTTGCCGGAATAAAACAGCAGGGCGACCGCTTGACGCGGCCGCCCTGCTTCTTATTTTGAGCACGGAACACGGTTTTTGCCGCCATGGGGACTGGGGCCGTCATGGGCATATCCGGACCGGGCCGGCGTCTTCCCAAAGCGGCGCGGGCGCGGCCCCGGAGCGTGAGCACGGAACACGGCTTTTTTGCCGTCGCGGAATTACTCCTCCTTGCGCCCGCGGATCGCGGACTGCGCGGCGGCGAGGCGCGCGATCGGCACGCGAAACGGCGAGCACGAGACGTAGGTAAGGCCGATCCGGTGACAGAAGTCGATGCTCGAGGGATCGCCGCCGTGCTCGCCGCAGATGCCGAGCTTGATGTCGGGGCGGGTCCTGCGCCCAAGGTCGCAGGCCGTCCGCACGAGCTTGCCCACGCCCTCCTGATCGAGGCGGGCGAAGGGGTCGGACTCGTAGATCTTTTTGGCGTAGTAGGCCCCGAGGAACGCGCCCGCGTCGTCTCGGCTGAAGCCGAAGGTCATCTGCGTCAGGTCGTTGGTGCCGAAGCTGAAGAACTCGGCGTCCTGTGCGATCTCGTCGGCCAAAAGCGCCGCGCGCGGGATCTCGATCATCGTGCCGACCTTGTATTTGATCGCGGAGCGGCTCTCCCCGATGATCCGGTCGGCGGTCCCGGTGACGATCTCCTTGACATAGCGCAGCTCTTTGCGCTCGCCGACGAGCGGGATCATGATCTCGGGCGCGATGTTCCACTCCGGGTGTTTGGCGCCGACGTTGATCGCGGCGCGGATCACGGCCTCGGTCTGCATCTCGTAAATTTCCGGGTAGGTGACGGCGAGGCGGCAGCCGCGGTGGCCCATCATCGGGTTAAACTCGTGCAGCCCGGCGATCGTCGCCTTGAGCTCGCTCACCCCGAGCTTCATCTCCTTGGCGAGCGCGGCGATGTCCGCCTCGTTCGTCGGGACGAACTCGTGGAGCGGCGGGTCAAGGAAGCGGATCGTGACCGGGCGGCCCTCCATCGCTTCATAAATGCCCTCGAAGTCCTCCTGCTGCATCGGCAGCAGCTTCGCGAGCGCGGCGCGGCGGTGCCCCTCATCTTTCGAGACGATCATCTCGCGCATGGCCTCGATCCGGTCGGGGTTAAAGAACATGTGCTCGGTGCGGCAAAGGCCGATGCCCTCCGCGCCGAAGAGGACGGCCTGCCTCGCGTCGGCGGGCGTGTCGGCGTTGGTGCGCACGCCGAGGACGCGCTTGCGGTCGGCCCAGTCCATAAAGGCGCCAAAGTAGCCGGAGATCGTGGCCGGGACGGTCGGGATCGGGCCGGCGTAGATCTTGCCGGTGGAGCCGTCGAGGGAGACGTAGTCGCCCTCGCGGAAGACGCGCCCGCCGAGCTCGAAGGATCGCTCCTCCTCATGCATCGTAATCGCGCCGCACCCGGCGACGCAGCAGGTGCCCATGCCGCGCGCGACGACGGCCGCGTGGCTCGTCATGCCGCCGCGCACGGTCAGGATGCCCTCGGCGTGGTGCATGCCCTCGATGTCCTCCGGGGAGGTCTCAAGGCGGCAGAGGATGACCTTCTCGCCCCGGTTCGTCCAGGCGACGGCGTCGGCGGCGTTGAAGACGATCCGGCCGGAGGCCGCGCCCGGGCTCGCGGGCAGCGCCTCGCCGACGGCCTCGGCCTTTTTGAGCATTTGGGGATCGAACTGCGGGTGGAGCAGCGCGTCGAGGGATTTGGGATCGACGCTCAGGATGGCCTCGTCCTTGGTGATGAGGCCCTCGTCCACAAGGTCGCAGGCGACTTTGAGCGCGGCGGCGGCGGTGCGCTTGCCGTTGCGGGTCTGGAGCATATAGAGCTTGCTGTTTTCGACCGTGAACTCCATGTCCTGCATGTCGTGATAGTGATTTTCGAGCTTCTTCGCGATCGCGAAAAACTCGTCGTAGAGGCCGGGGCGGATCTCGTCGAGGCGCTCGATCGGCCGCGGCGTGCGGATGCCGGCCACGACGTCCTCGCCCTGCGCGTTGATCAAAAATTCTCCGTAGAGCTTGTTTTCGCCGGTGGCGGGGTTGCGGGTGAAGGCCACGCCGGTGCCGGAGCGGTCCCCGCTGTTGCCGAAGACCATCGACTGCACGTTGACGGCGGTGCCCCACGTATAGGGGATGTCGTTCATGCGGCGGTAGTAGTTGGCGCGGGGGTTGTCCCACGAGCGGAAGACGGCCCTGACCGCGCCGATGAGCTGCTCCCTCGGGTCGGTGGGGAAACTCTGGCCCTTGGACTCGACGTAGCGGGCCTTGAATTTTTCGACCATCTCTTTGAGGTCCTCGGCGAGCAGGTCGGTGTCGTTCAAAACGCCGCGGGCAGCCTTGATCCCGTCGATGATCTCCTCAAAGAGGCCCCGCGGGATCTCCTCGACGACGTCGGCGTACATCTGGATGAAGCGGCGGTAGGAGTCGTAGGCGAAGCGCTCGTTTTGGGTGAGCTTGGCGAGGCCCTCGACCACCTCGTCGTTGAGGCCGAGGTTGAGGATGGTGTCCATCATGCCGGGCATCGAGGCCCGGGCGCCCGAGCGCACGGAGACGAGCAGCGGATTTTTCGAGTCGCCGAGCTCCTTGCCGGTCTGGGCCTCAAGTTTGCCGAGATACTGAAAGATCTGCGCCTGGATCTCGTCGCTGATCCGGCGGCCGTCTTCGTAATACTGGGTGCAGGCCTGCGTCGTGATCGTGAACCCCGGCGGGACGGGCATGCCCAGGTTGGTCATCTCCGCCAAGTTGGCGCCCTTTCCGCCGAGCAGCGCGCGCATCGTGCCGTCGCCCTGCGAAAAGAGATAGACAAACTTTTTGCTCATGAATGGACCCCCCTCTTTTATTTTTCCAAAATGAAAGAAATATCTCAATTTGAAAAAAATTATATCAGAAGAAATATTTCTTTTCTACATTTAGATGCTAAAATCTGCGATTTGGACGAAAATTTGAGCTCCCGCGAAATATTTGAGTTAATACTTGCAAAAAGGCGGGCGGCTTGGCATAATGTATATGAAGTATTTTACGTTTCGGGAGGTGTTATTCCAATGTCCGACGCCTGCGCGGTCATTTATACGGCCGGGGAGACCCGGATCCGGGACGACCGGCCGGACGCCCTCTGCGACGTTTTGTTCGAGCCGATGATCGGCTGGGTAAACGGCGCGCTGGACGCCGCCGGAATCAAAGACCGCTGCTACGTCTTCGCCAAAAACGCGGAGGCGTTCTCGGCATACACCGGCGACGCGCCTGTGTTTGCCGGGGAAGAGGGGACCAATCTCCCCTTTGCGGCAAAAGAGTGGGCCGCCGCGCGCGGCGACCGGGACGTCCTCGTCCTCCGGGCCGACAACCCGTTTCTCGGCGGGGAGACAATCTCCTCCGCGCGGACCTATCATATCCAAAACGGACAAAAACTCACGATCCTCGCCTCGGGCGGGCGGGAGGCCATGATCCGCGAACTCAATTCCAGCGCGTATTGGGTGAGGGCGGATTTTCTTTTTGAGCTTTTCGAGCACACCGACCCCAAGGAGGAAAAGTTTCTGACCGAGGCGCTCGCGTACCTCTCCGACCGCGTGGAGACCGCGACGACCTTCGTGGCGGCGAAGAAGGAGCTCTATATGACGGCCGCCGACCCGCTGGAGCTGATTAAGCTCAACGCCGTGGCGCGCACGCTCGTGCTCACGAAGCTGTGCCGGGCGGGCGTGGAGTTTCTGTGCACCGACGGCATCCTGATCGCCCCGTCCGTGACGGTCGGCAAGGGCACCACGGTCCTGCCGGGCACGATTTTAAAGGGAAACACCGCGATCGGCGAAAACTGCGAGATCGGCCCCAACAGCTATCTTGAAAACTGCGCGGTCGGGAACGGCTGCAAGATCTTCGCTGCGAAGATGACCGACGCCGTGCTCAAGGACGGCGTCAGGATCGGCCCCTTCTCCCAGATCCGGCCCGGGACCGTGGTCGGCGAGGGCGTCAAGATCGGCGACTATGTGGAGATCAAGAATTCCAATATCGGCGCGGGGACCAGCGTCGCGCACCTGACGTATATCGGGGACGCGGACGTCGGCGAGGGCGTCAACTTCGGGTGCGGGGTCTGCGTCGCGAACTTCGACGGGCAAAAAAAGGCCCGCACGGTGATCGGCGACAACGCCTTCCTCGGCTGCAACACCAATCTGGTCGCGCCGGTGAAGGTCGGGGCCTCCGCCTACACCGCGGCGGGCACGACCGTGACCGAGGACGTCCCGGACGAGGCCCTGTGCATCGGCCGCGCCCGTCAGGAAAACAAGGAGGGCTGGGTGCGCCGGCACGACCGGATCCGGAAAAAATAAGGCCCGCCTTTCCAAATAAAAAAGAAGGCGACTCCTTCCCAAGTAAAGAAGAAGGCGATGTCTTCCCAAGTAAAAAAGAAGGCGCGGTGCCTCCGGCCAAACCGGGAGAGCAAAAAAACGCCCCCGGACGGCGGCCGCGCGTCTTGACCATAAAAATCAGGAAAACGAAAAGCGAACGATAGGGAGAGAAAAAAATGAACCTTCACGGCAAAGACATTAAGATTTTCGCCGGGAACGCCTGCCCGAAAGAGGCCGCCGCCATCGCGAAAAACATCGGCATCCCGCTGGGCCAGTGTACGGTCAGGCATTTCGCGGACGGGGAGATCTGGGTCTCCCTCGAGGAATCGGTCCGCGGCTCCGACGTTTTCGTCGTTCAGTCCTCCTGCAACCCGGTCAACGACAATCTGATGGAGCTGCTGATCATGATCGACGCGCTCAAACGCGCCTCCGCCGGCCGCATCAACGCCGTGATCCCCTATTTCGGCTATGCCCGCCAGGACAGAAAGGCGAGGCCCCGCGAGCCGATCTCCGCGAAGCTGGTCGCGAACATGATCACCGCCGCCGGCGCGGACCGCGTGCTCACGATGGACCTGCACGCCGCCCAGATTCAGGGCTTTTTCGATATTCCGGTCGACCACCTGCTCGGTGTGCCGATCTTAAGCCCCTATTTCCAGCCGCTTGTCCACGGCCATGAGGACGAATATGTGGCCGTCTCCCCGGATTTCGGCTCCGTGTCCCGGGCCCGCAAGTTTGTGGAGAGGCTCGATATCCCGATCGCCATCATCGACAAGCGCCGCTCCAAGGCCAACGTCTCCGAGGTGATGAACATCATCGGCGACGTCCGGGGCAAGAAGTGCATCATCGTGGACGACATGGTAGACACCGCCGGGACCCTCTGCCACGCGGCCGAGGCGCTGATCCAGGTCGGCGGGGCGACCCAGATCGTCGCCTGCGCCACGCACGCCGTGCTCTCCGACCCGGCCACCGAGCGCCTGCAAAACAGTTGCATCGACGAGATGGTCTTTCTTGACACGATCCCGCTCCCGCCGGAAAAGCGGATCGACAAGATCACGGTCCTCCCGGTCGCGCCGATCTTCGCCGAGGCGATCGAGCGGATCTACGGCGAGCGGCCGGTCAGCCCGCTTTTTGAAAGGCAGCAGTAAACCGCGCCCGCTCACAAAACTAAAGAGAGAAACAGCATCCCGAAGAGATCCTCGCGGATGCCGACCAGATCCTTCGCCGGCAGGGGGTTTTTCCCTCTGCCGATTTCTATTGTGAAGCCGGGCAGGCAGAAACGCTGAATGAACCAGTCCTTGAAGCCGCCGTAGGAGGCGGTGCCGGAGGGCTCGCTGAGCCGGTAGCCGGAGGCCTCGGCCAAGAGCTTCGCGATCTCGAGCGAGGCGGCGGGCGTATTCTGTCCGTAGCGCCAGTAGATCTCCTCCCCCTGCGAGTGGAAGGAGTAGAGCCGCTTGACGCCGAAGGTGGTGCAGACCCCGCAGGCGGCGCGCGTCTCGGGCTCGGAAAACGGGCACGGCCCGCCGTATTTGCCCGGCGCGGGGCCGAAAATGCCCTGCTCCTGCTCCAAGGCGCGCAGTTCCTCCCACCCGGCGGCGAAGTTGTGATTGATGTCCACGCCGCGCGCGTTGGCGTTCCAATGGGCGCAGTCCCCGCCCGAGAGGCGCCGCACGCCGCCGCGGAGAGAGAGAGCGGCCTCCGCCCCGCAGAGCGCGATCTCCACGCCGTCCGGGTTGAGCACCGGCACGACGAGCACGCCTCTTGCGAGGACCGCCCGGCGCACGTCGATCCCGTAGGGACAGCCGCCGCGCTCGTAGGCCGAGCAGAGCTCGTCGAAAAATTGCAGGAGCAGGAGGGCCGTCAGCCACTCTGAGCCGTGCGTCGCGCCGACATAGAGCGCGCCGCCGCGCGGGTCGCCCAGCGAGAGGGCGGCGATTTTTCGCCCGAGCACGCTCTTTCCGACGGAGCGGGATTTTGAGCACGGATGGCGGCGCAGGATGCTGTCGATGGAGCGGGTCACGTTTTCCGCCGTCGGCGGAAGAAGCATGGAATCCATTACCGATCACCTCCGGACATACTACGCTTAACATATGCTGCGGAGGGGAAATATAGAAACCGGAGGGGAACGGCGGCATGCGGCTTCAGGAAGAAAAAATCGCGTCCGAGGAGATTTTTTCCGGGCGCGTTCTCGATCTCTATGTGGATAAGGTCCGGCTCCCGGACGGGGGCGAGGCGGAGCGCGAGGTCGTGCGCCATAAAGGGGCCGTGGCGGCGCTCGCGCTCGGCGCGGACGGCGAAGTATTTCTCGTTCGCCAGTTTCGCTATCCGGTCGGCGGGGCGCTCCTGGAGGTCCCGGCCGGCAAGCTCGACATGGGCGAGGAGCCGCTCGCCTGCGCGAAGCGCGAGCTCTTGGAGGAGTGCGGCCTCGCCGCCGGGACGTGGCTCCCGATGGGCGCGATGTGGTCCTCCCCGGGTTTCTGCGACGAAAAAATCTGGCTGTTCGCGGCGAAGGATCTCTCCGAGCTCGGCGCGCGGCCGGACGAGGGCGAATTCCTCGAGCCGGTGAAGATCCCGTTCGGCGAGGCGGTGGAGATGGCGCTCTCCGGAGAGATCGAGGACGCCAAAACCCAAGTCTTGCTGCTCAAGGCGAAGCTCATGGGCCTCGCGGAATAGGGAGCGCGGGGACAGGCCGCGGGCCGGAGAGAAATTGGAAACGGTAAGTTCCGTCCGGAGCCTTAAAGAATCCGCAAATCCCGGCTCCCGCCCAACGGATGCGAAAAAATGAAGGGCCGGGGGGCCTTATCCGGCGGCCCGGAAAGATCGAAAAGCCGCGCACTTCAGCCGACGAAGAGAGAAATGTAAAGATTACGGTATCCCGACAGCCGGCCCCGGAAAGAACCCGCAGGCCGCGCGTTTTACTCAGTGGAACGAGGAAAATCCGGAACTCCGCCCGTCCCGATCTGCAAAGCGGGGGAAACCGGAAGGTTGCGCGACCCACCCGTCCGGCTCAGGTAAAATATTTCAAAAGCCGGGCCCGCGCGGTGTCGGTCAGATAGAGCGCGCCGCCGCGGAGTTCCGCCTCCATCGTGATGTGGCTCGCGACGGTCACGTCGAGCGCCGCGAGGAACGCGAGCCCCGGCTCCCGGAGCTGGTGCTCCTTCGCGCCGAACGAGGCCTCCATGTTGTCCGCCACCGCGTCGAAGCAGTTGCCGCCCTTTTCCGTCAGGCGCACGAGCCTGCGGTTCAGGAAGGCCGCGACGAGCTTCGAGATCCGGTCGCAGCGCTCGGTCTCGGTAAAATCCGGGAAGGAGATCACGTCGTAGGTCTTTTTGCCGTTCATCCGCTGCGCGCCGGCGAGCAGGTGGATGCTGCGGACGCCGTCGGCGTAGACGAGCGCGTAGGGCAGCGAGAGATCGTAGCTGCCCAGCGCGTCCACGACCGCCTCGCAGCCCGCGCGGCCGTAGCGGAGCCAGTCGTCGATTTCAAGGCTGTATTCCGCCTCGAGCGCGGAGGAGAGCGCCTCCGCCCCGTATAGATTGCAAAGGGAGCCGATCTCCGTCTCCCTGTTTTCGTAGGAGACGGTGCAGGAGGCCGGGAATGTGAAGACCGGGACGCGCCCGGCCGGCATATCGAACCGTACGAGCGTGAAATACGCGGCGCTGTCCCCGCCGTAATCCATGCCGATCAGCAGCAAGGTGAAATTGTCCTGCTCCCGCGGGATATAGCCGCCCGCGGAGACGGGGTCCCGCGGCGCCGGCGCCTGCGAGTCGGCCTGCGACAAAGAAAAAACGGCGTAGGCCGCGCCGCAGAACAGCAGCAGGAAGCTGGCCGTAAACGCCAGCAGGAACGTCCGCGTTTTCATGGATACCGCCTCCCCGACGCCTTTAGTTTGGCCGGGTCGGGCGGAAAAATATCGTTTCGGCGGCGCAAAAATACCGGCGGGGCCTTTGACAGGCCCGGGCCGGCATCTTTTTTATTAAATTTAACACGTCTCAGCCGTCGAATCCGCCGCGGGCCCGATGCCGGTGTTGCCGCCCGCCGGCTCGATGATCGTCAGGTTTGGCTTGAGCATCCCTCTTTTTTGGCGTCGTCGATCATGTCGGCGGCGAGGCGGTCCTTGACGCTCCCGGAGGGATTTCCTCTTTCAAGCTTGGCGGAGACGGTCGCCTCCGGAGCGCACATGGATTCGATGCCGCAAAGTTCGAGGATCGGCGTGTTGCCGGTCGGGTCCGTGACGCTTTTGCCGGTTTCCATTTTTTAGCCTCTTTTCTTTATGGCGCCATTCGGTCACACCCAAGAACGGATTGACAATCGGGGCGTTTTAACTTATATTATATAAGTATCAGTTTGCCCTGAAAAAGGAGGAAACGTCATGAATACCAATCCCTTTCTTGAGCTGTCCGCGGAAGTGGAGAGCGCGCTGCGAAGCGGAAAACCCGTCGTCGCGCTGGAGTCCTCCACGATCTGCCACACCATGCCGTATCCGAGGGGGGCCGAGACCGTCAAAAAGGCGCAGGAGCTCATCCGCGGCGAGGGCGCCGTGCCCGCCGTGACCGCCATTTTAGAGGGCAGGATGCGGGTCGGCCTTTCCGATAAAGAGATCGAATACCTCGGGCGCTGCGGAAGCTCCGTGGCGAAGGTCTCGGTGAAGGATCTGCCCGTCTTTGCCGCCAAGAGCATGGACGGCGCCACCGACCTTTCCGCCGCGATGAAGATCGCGCGGATGGCCGGCATCAAGCTGCTGGCGGCCGGCGGCATCGGCGGCGTGCACACGGTTTCGGCCGGGGCGGCCGACATCCCGGCCGAGATCGAGGAGCTGGGCCGCACCCACCTGCTCGTGGTCTGCTCCGGCTGCATCGAGGATCAGGGCCGCACGCTCGATTACCTTGAGCGCAAGGGCGTCACCGTGATCGGCTTCGGCGCCGGGCGCTTCCCGGCCTTTTATACGGCGGAGAGCGGCACGGAGCTCGAATACCGGCTCGACACCGCGCCCGAGGTCGCGAAGGCCTTCCGCGCGAAGGAGACCCTCGGCATCGAGAGCGGCGTATTGGTGCTCAGCCCCGTCCCGGCGGGCGACGCCATGGGCAAGAGCGTGATCGACCGCGCCCTCGGCATCGCGATCCCGAAGGCGGACGAGCTCGGGCTCAAGAGCCGGGACCGCACGCCGTTCCTGCTGGCTTTGATTAAAGAAATGACCGGCGGCATGGGGCTAGACGCCCACATCGCCCTCTTACTGAGCAACGCCCGCGTCGCCGCGCAGATCGGATACCTGCTCTCCGCCGTCGCCGAGATCGACGGCGCGGGGACGGGCGGCTTCGATCCCGCCGCGGTGCTGCGCATCCGCAACGACATCGCCGAGGAGATCGGCACGAGCGTCGCGAAGGAGTTCGACGCTTTCCGCAGCGAGTTTCGCGCCGAGATCGAGGAGATGCTCTCCGCCTTCGAGCCGGGCTCGTCGGAGCCGGAATCCGCCGGATCCCGGGCCTACACGCCCTCCGCGGCGCTGGGCCGCGCGCCCTCCTACGCGCCGCCGGAGCCCGAACCCGAGCCGCAGCCCGTCGTCTACTCCGAAGCGCCGCACCCGCCGACCCCTTCGGCGATCGCGAACTTCAAGCCGATCGGCCAGATGGCCGGGCAGCGGGAAAATGAGATCGAGGAGAACGGCGACGATCAGCCCGCCGAATACGACCCGAAGAAATTCGGGAAAAATAAGGAGGCCGCGCCGGAGGGACCCACGGCGGAGCCCGCCGAGCGTGAGCCCGCCGGGGAAGAACCCGCCGCGCCGGAACCTGTGAAACGGGAGCCCGCCCCCGAGAAGAAACCCGCCCGGGCGAAGAAGCCCGCCCCCGAAGAAAAACCAATCCCCGAAGAGGGGACCATGCCCGAAGAAAAACCCGCTCCGGAGGAGATACGGGCGGAGGAGCCTTTGGCGGCCGCCACGGAGCCCGCTTTTGAGCGGCTGCGCGCGTCGGCAGCCGGGCCGGAACCCGGGGATGAGCGGATCTCGTTTGAGGAGCCGGAATCCGGCGGGGAGGCCCTTTCCGACGAAGAATCCGGCGGGGAAGCCCCCGCCGATGAGGAAACCCCTTCCGGCGCGGAGGCCTCCTCCGGAACGGAGGAGTACGAGACGACGGAGTATAACCCGGCGAACTACCGCAGAAACCGGGAGGAAGAGGAAGAGGAAGAGATCGGCACGACCGCCTACGACCCGGAGGCCTACCGCAAACGCGCCGAGGATCGCAAGCGCCGCCTCGCCGAGGCCGCCGGGGAAGCCCCCGCCGTTTCGGAGGAGATCGGCGCCGAGCCGGACTATGTCGACTGCAAGGGCCCGCTCGAGTTCACGGGCGAGCACCCGTGGGCGTGGAAATGCACGCGCTGCGGCCAGGTCTTCCAAAAGCATGAGATCCCGCACAAACGCGTCCGGCTTCCGGGCGAATGACCGGGCGGGACGCCGGGGGGAGGGGCGACCGGCTGTTTATCGCCCTGCTGTTTGACGAAAAGACAAAGGACGCGCTCTGCGGCGCGGCGGAGTACCTCGCGTCCCACCTGCGCGGCGGCCACGTCACCGGCCGGGAGAACCTGCACCTGACGCTCGCTTTTTTGGGCGAGACGGAGCGGGGCACGGAGGCCCGCCGGGCGATGGACGAAGCCGCGGGGCCCGCTTTCGATTACAAAATCCGGGGCGGCGGCCGCTTTTCGCGCGGGGACGGGTCCGTCCTCTGGGCGGGGATCGAGGCGCCGGAGGAGCTGTACCGGCTTTTTCGCCGGCTCGGCACCGCGCTCGCTGGGCGCGGCTTCCGGCTCGAGGAGCGGCCCTTTAAGCCGCACCTGACGCTCGCGCGCGAGGCCGTCACGGACGAGGGCTTCGACCCGGCGCGGATGGAGGCGTTTTTTCCCGAAGCGCCGCTTCACGCCGGAAAGATCAGCCTGATGAAGTCCGAACGCCTCGCCGGGAAACTGACCTATACCGAGCTCTATTCCGTGAAGCTCGAGGAAAAGGAGGCCTGACCTTGGAGGACACGTTCACCGGGGGGATCCGCCCCGGCGGCCTCACCGACAACCGGGAGGTCCGCATCCTGATCTGCCATATCCTGGCCGCGGCGGGGGAGCCGCTGAGCTTCGACGAGCTCACGGAGGCCGTCCTCGCCGATGGCACGGCCAATTATTTTGAATTTGCCGACGCGGTCGCCGAGCTCAAAAACCTCGACTGCCTCGACACGTTCCGCAGCGAAAACGGCGTCGCCGCCTACCGCCTGACCGGGAAGGGGGAGGACGTCGCGCAGAAGCTCGCGGGCGGCCTGCCCGCCTCGATCCGCGAAAAGGCCGCCGCGAACGCGAAATCCATGATCCTGCGCCGCCGGCGCGAGGAGGAGAACCTCGTCTCGATCAGCCGGACCGACGACGGCTTCCTGCTGCGCATCGAGATGAAGGACATCGGCACCAACCTGATGGAGCTCTCGCTCTTCTTGCCCACGATGGAGCAGGCGGAGGCGGCGAAGGAGCGGTTCCTCGAGGATCCGACCGCCTCCTATAAAAAAGTGTTGGAGGCGCTGGCAGGAGAGGTCTGACCGGCGCATAGGATGGACGGAACAAATTTTTGCGGCGCTGCCCAATCAAAAGGGGGGTTTTAGTATGAAAATCAACGTGGCTCTGCTGTTCGGCGGAGTCTCCAGCGAACATGAGGTCTCCTGCAGGTCCGTCGCCTCCGTTGCGGAGAACATCAACCGGGAAAAATACAACATCCTGATGCTCGGCATCACCAAAGAGGGCGAGTGGCAGTATTATAACGGGCCGATCGGTCTTGTGAAGGAGGACCGCTGGGAGAACACGGCCTACACCTGCCCGGCGTTTCTCTCGCCGGACCGGGCCGCCCACGGCATCATTTTTAACCACGACAACCGGATCACCGCCCGGCGCGTCGACGTGGTCTTCCCCGTCTTGCACGGCAAAAACGGCGAGGACGGCACGATGCAGGGCCTTTTGGAGATCGCTGGCATCCCGTATGTCGGCTGCGGCGTGCTCGCCTCCGCGGTCTGTATGGATAAGGAGGTCTGCCACACCGTGCTCGAGAGCGCGGGCGTGCCGCAGGTGAAGTGGCTGACCTATTTTTGCGGCTGCGATCCCGCCGAGGCCGCCGCGGAGACGGGCGCGAAGCTCGGCTGGCCGGTCTTCGTCAAGCCCGCCAACGCCGGCTCCTCCGTCGGCATCACAAAGGTGAAGAAACCCGGGGACCTAAAGGCCGCCCTCGAGCTCGCGTTTAAACACGACAACAAGGTCGTCGTCGAGGAGGCGGTCAACAACCCCATCGAGATCGAGTGCTCGGTGCTCGGCAACGGCGACCCGGTCGTCGCCGGCCCCGGGGAGATCGTCCCCGGCGAGGAATTCTATACCTACAACGCGAAATACAACAACGTCGGGAGCGAGCTCTATATCCCGGCGAGGATCCCGGAGGAGACCGCCGCCGAGGTGCGCGAGATCGCGAAGAGGGCCTACAAAGTCCTCGGCTGCCGCGGCATGGCGCGGGTCGATTTCCTGATCGACGGCGACACGCAAAAAATCTACCTCAACGAGCCCAACACCCTGCCGGGCTTCACCGACATCTCGATGTACCCGAAGATGCTGGTGGCCTCCGGCATGGGCTACCCGGAGCTCATCGACCGGCTGCTCACGCTCGCGATGGAGCCGTAAGGTTTTTCCGCGGCGCTTTGCCGGGGCCGTCTCATTGGGCGTCCCCGTCTTTAGAGGCCGCGCCTTTGGGGGTCGCTTCTGTGGGGGCCGCTCCGCCGGGGAACCCGGAGCCGCCCGCTCTATGCGATGGCGCGGCGGCCGCGAAAATGCCCCGGCCGCCCCGGAACTTTTAATGATTTGGAGGAATGGTTTACGGATAAACGCGCGATCGGCGTCTTTGACTCCGGGCTGGGGGGACTCACCGCGGCGCGGGAGCTGCGGCGCCTCCTGCCCGGAGAGGACATCCGCTATTTCGGCGACACCGCGCGGGTGCCCTACGGCAGCCGCGGCGCGGAGACGATCCGCAGGTTCGCCTTAGAGTGCCTGCGCTTCCTGGAGCGGCAGGACGTCAAGCTGGTCGTCGTCGCCTGCGGGACGGTGAGCTCCGTGCTCGCACAGGAGATGACGGGCCTCCCGGTGCCCTGCATCGGCGTCGTCGGCCCGACCGCGCGGGCCGCGGCCGCCGCGACCAAAAACGGCAGGATCGGCCTTGTGGCCACCGCCGCCACCGTCGCGAGCCGCTCCTACGAGCGGGCCGTGCGGGAGATCGCCCCCGGCGCCGAATTCGAGGCCGTGGCCTGCCCGCTGCTCGTGCCGCTCGTCGAAAACGGCTATACCGGCCTTCACAACGAGGTCACGCGGAAGGTCCTCTCCGATTATTTTAACAGATTTCAGATGACCGATATGGACACGCTGATCCTCGGCTGCACGCATTACCCGCTGCTCTACCCGATGATCGACGAGATGACCGGGCGAAAGCTCTTTTTGATCGACTCCGGCAGGGAGACCGCCCTCGCCGCGGCGCGATATTTGGAAGAAAACGGCCTGCTGAATCAGAGCGGGGCGGGCGGCGGGATGCGGTTTTTCCTGACCGACACCGCCGGCAGCTTCGCGGACCTCGGCAGGGAATTTCTGGGGGAAGAGCTCTCGCAGGTCGAGCGGATCTCCCCCGATGATTTGATATAAAGGAAACTATGATGAAAAAAGACGTGTTTATTACCATTAAAGGCGTTCAGGACATCGACGGCGAGAAAGACACCATCGAGATGCTGACCAAAGGGAAATATTATAAGAAAAAGGGAAGCTGGTTCATCGACTACGACGAGGCCGAGGAAGAGGACGCCGCGCCCACGATCAGGACCATGCTTCAGGTGGACGGCACCGAGAAGGTGACGATGACCCGCCGCGGCAAGCGCCGCAGCCAGCTCATCATCGAAAACGGCACGCGCCACCAGTGTCTCTATGACAACGGCTTCACCGACTGGATCATGGGGGTTCAGGGCGGCGAGATCAAAAACGAGCTGAAGGAAAACGGCGGGATGCTGCATTTCCGCTATTCCCTGGATATCAATACGGTTCTCTCGAGCGAGAACGAAGTCAGTATTGTAGTGAAGGAGTGCGAACATCACGATGCATAATCCCGTCGCGGAGGCGAAACAGGAATTCAGGAGCCGGATCGAGGCGGCGTTCCGGGGGGCGTTCGCGGCGGGCGAGCTGCCGGAGGTGGAACTGCCGGAGTTCATCGTCGAGATCCCGGGCGACCCCAAAAACGGGGACCTCGCCACCAACGCCGCCATGGTTTCCGCCCGCGCGCTCCGCATGGCGCCCAAAAAGATCGCGGAGATCCTCGCCGCCCGTTTCGGGGAGGGCGGGGCTTTCGCCGGGGCGCAGGTCGCCGGGCCCGGCTTTCTCAACGCGTTCTACGCGCCGGAGTGGTACGCCGAAACCGTCTCCGCCATTCTCGAGGAGGACGCGGACTACGGCCGCGGCGACGCCGGAAAAGGGAAAAAGGTCATGGTGGAATTCGTCTCCGCGAACCCCACCGGCCCGATGCACATGGGCAACGCCCGCGGCGGCGCGATCGGCGACGGCATCGCCGCCTGCCTTGAGTGGTGCGGCTGCGGCGTGACCCGCGAATTTTATATCAACGACGCGGGCAATCAGATCGCCAAATTCGGCGCCTCGCTCGAGGCGAGGTACCTTCAGATTTACAAGGGTGAGGAGGCCGTAGAGTTCCCGGAGGACGGCTACCACGGCGAGGACATCAGGGACCGCGCGCGGGAGTTCGCCGACCTCTACGGGGACAGGTATCTCGGCGCCGACCCGGAGGAGCGTCAGGAGGCGCTGATCGCCTACGCGCTGCCGAAGAACGTCGAGGGCCTCAAACGCGACCTCGGGCGGTATCGCATCGGCTACGACGTCTGGTTCCGCGAGAGCTCGCTCTACGCGGACGGCACCGTCGATAAAATCGTGAGCATTCTCACGGAGAAGGGCCTCACCTACGAGAAGGACGGCGCGCTCTGGTACAAAAACGCGCGGGTGCTCGCCGAGCGGCTCCGCCGGGAGGGCAAAACCGAGGCGCAGATCGAGGCGCTGGAGCTCAAGGACGACGTGCTGATCCGCGCGAACGGCAACCCGACCTATTTCGCCGGAGACATCGCCTACCACTACAACAAATTCGCGCTGCGGGGCTACGACCGCGCAATCAACGTCTGGGGCGCGGACCACCACGGCCACGTCGCCCGGCTCAAGGGGGCCATGGACGCCGTGGGCTGCGGCGGGGACAGGCTCGACGTCGTTTTGATGCAGCTTGTCGAGTTGATGCGGGACGGGGAGCCGGTGCGCATGAGCAAGCGCACCGGCAAGGCCATCACGCTGACCGATTTGCTCGAGGAGGTGCCGATCGACGCCGCGCGCTTCTTCTTCAACCTGCGCGAGCCGAGCACGCACCTGATCTTCGACCTCGGCCTCGCCGTGCAGCAGGACAGCCAGAACCCGGTCTACTATGTGCAGTACGCGCACGCGCGCATCTGCTCTATTATTAAAAATCTCGCGGCCGAGGGCGTCTCATTCCATCCGGAATACGCGGGCCGAAGCTACTCCGCGCCGGAGGAGCAGGCGCTGATCGGCGGGCTCGCGCGCTTCCCGGGCGAGATCGCCGACGCCGCGGACGCCTGCGACCCGGCCCGCCTGACCAAATACGCGATCGACGCCGCCACGCTGTTCCACAAGTTTTACAACGCCTGCCGCGTGAAGGGCGAGGAAGAGAGCGTGCTCCAGTCAAGGCTCGCGCTCTGCGTCGCGGCCAAAGCGGTCATCCGCAACGTGCTCACGATGCTCAAGATCTCCGTGCCGGAATCCATGTGAGCGCGGAGGAGGGCCCGCCGCTTTCCGACGGGGAGGCCCCGGGAAATGGGCGTATGGCGGACCCCGGCCCCGGATGGGCAAAGCCCGGGCCATGGGGAGCGCCGTGGCATCCAGCGCGGCCGTCCGCTGAGATTTTAAAGAAAAGCCCGCCCCCGCCCCGGACGTGTCCGGGGCGGGGGCGTTTCGTATCGGACGGCCCGGTTTCCACGGGCGGGCGGCCCCAACGCGGCGGCGAAACCGGCTCCGGGCCCGCCGTTTCCCTTCATGGATGGATTTTTCTCTTGAACTGCGTTTTCATTCGTGTTATGATACTTCCAGAGTATGCTTTGTTCCGATTGGAGAAGAAAAAATGAAACATGAGAAGTCCTGCGGCGGACTGATCTATCGTGAGCAGGAGGGGGAGATTCAGCTTCTTCTGATCAAGCACCGCAGCGGGGGCCACTGGTCTTTTCCCAAGGGGCACATGGAGGCCGGCGAGACCGAGATGATGACCGCCCTGCGTGAGATCCGGGAGGAGACCGGGCTTCAGGTCTTTTTGCGCG
>CAZAAR010000034.1:14464-20640 GCA_964483415.1 uncultured Oscillospiraceae bacterium | reverse complement strand
CGGCGGCAAATACTCCACCAACGACGCGCCGGCGGAGTTCCTCGGCGAGGTGCGCCGCGTCTTCGACGAGGCGCACGTGCTCTGGCAGACCGGGGAGCTGGGCAAGACTGACGGCGGCGGCGGCGGCACCGTCGCGAAATATATCTCACGGCTCGGCGTGGATACCGTCGACGTGGGCGTGCCGCTGCTCTCGATGCACGCGCCGCTGGAGATCGCCTCCAAGCTCGACATCCTGATGATGCACCGGGCCGCTGAGGCGTTCTACCGCGCGAAATAACAAAATCGTGAGAAAAAAGCCCCTCCCGGGAACGGGAGGGGCTTTTTTGACGGCGCGGCGGCCATGCGGGGACGCGTCCCCCGTTTTTGAAAAATTGTCCGGCCGGAGCGCCGCCGCCGGTCCGCGCGGGGATGTTTTTTGCCATTTTGGGAAAACCGCCCGCAAAAATTCCGGCTTTGCGCGCCGAATCCCGGACAAGCGCGAATAAAAGCGGCCGTCCCTCCGTATTTTTAATTACAAAGGAAGGGGCGGCTTTTGATGGACTTGGAATCCTTCGCGGCGAGGGGCGCGGCGCTCGTATGGGGGCCGGGCCTGCTGGCCGTACTGCTGGGGACGGGGCTGTGGCTGACGCTCGGCAGCGGTTTTTTCCCCCTGCGCCGCGCGGGGGGCGTCTTCCGGGCGGTGGGCCGGTCCCTGTTCCGAAAGCGGGAGGGGCCCGGGCCGACGCCGTTCGAGGCCATGAGCACGGCCCTCGGCGCGACCGTCGGCACCGGCAACATCGCGGGCGTCTCCGCGGCGATCCTGATGGGCGGGCCGGGCGCGGTCTTTTGGATGTGGGCGGGCGCGTTTCTCGGCATGATGACGAAATTCGCCGAGGCCGCCCTCGCCGTGGCTTATCACGAGCATGGGCCGGAGGGCTTTCGCGGCGGCGCGATGTATTATATCAAAAAAGGCCTCGGGATGCCGGCGCTGGCCTCGGCGTGGTGCGTTTTGTGTATCGGGGCCTCCTTCGGCGGGGGCTGCATGGCGCAGAGCGGCTCCGCCGCGGAGGCCTGCTTTTCCGTGCTCAACCTCCCGAAGCCGGCGGCGGGCCTGCTGATCGCCGTGCTCACCGCGGCGGCGCTGTTCCGGAAGGGCGGCGGCGTGGAGCGGATCTGCGGCGTGCTCGTCCCGGTGATGGCGGCGCTGTATGTCACCGGCTCCTTGGCGGCGCTCGCGATCTTCCGGGAGCGTCTGGGCATGGCGGTCACGATGATTTTCGAGGACGCGTTTTCGTTTCGGTCCGCCGCCGGGGGCTTTGGCGGGCTCCTGACCGCCGACGCGGTGCGCGTCGGCTTCGCGCGGGGCACGTTCACCAACGAGGCGGGCGTCGGCTCCGCCTCGATCGCGCACGGGGCCTCCTCCGAGCCCGTGCCCGGTATCCAGGGCTGCTGGGGCATCCTCGAGGTCTTTATCGACACGATCGTGGTCTGCACGCTGACGGCGCTGGTCCTGCTGGCGGGCGGCTGCGCCACGGCGGCGGAGGCCTTCACCGAGTGCTTCGGCGCGGCCGGCGGCGTCTTTCTGACGGGCTCCACCTTTCTGTTCGCCCTCGCCGCCATGATCGGGTGGGCCTACTATGGAGAGAGCGCCCTCTCGTTTCTGACGAAACGAAAGAGCGCCCTGTATGCCTATCGGTTCCTGTTCTGCGCGGCGGGGGTCCTCGGCGCCTCGATCGAGTTCGGCGCGGCGCTCGGCATCTCGGACATCTTCGACGGCCTGATGGCGTTCCCGAACTGCGTCGCGCTGCTCTTTCTGTCCAAAAAGGTCTTCGCCTCCGTCAAAGAGGCGGAACATACCTTCACGTCCGCCCGACCGCGGCGGCCTTCTCGAGGCCCCTGATGCTCTCTCCAACCGGTGCCCCGCCGCTTTAAGCACGGCCCGGCGGCGTTTCGGAGCCGTTTTACGCTTTTTCAATGACCGCGGCGGCCTTCTCGAGGCCTTTGATGTCCTCGGCGATCAGCACCCCGCCGCTTTGAGCACGGGGAAACCGTGTTTCCGAACGCGCCTCAATCTTTTCCGATCACCGCGGCGGCCTTCTCGAGGCCTTTGATGTCCTCGGCGATCAGCACCTCGGCGCCCTTGGCCGAGGACTTGACGGCGGCTTGCAGCGCGCGGTCCTTGCCGGCGATCAGAAACACCTCGACGCCGTCCCTCGCGGCGGCCTCGACGGCCTCGGAGAGCCGGACGGCCTTGATCTGCTGGAGGTAGAAATAATCGCCGGGCAGGAGAATAGATTCCCACCGCTTGCCGTATAACGTGGAATAAAGCGGGACGGCGAGGTTTTTCTCGTGCGGCAGGGCGTTCATGGCCTCCCGCATGCGGGAGGCGTAGACGCTGACGATCATGGTGTGGAGGACCGGGGCATCCTCCAATTTGCAGGAGATCACCTTGTGCTTCGCGAGCTCGCCGAGCGCCGCCCCGATGCCCTCGCGGTCGCCGAGGATCACGGTCTGCTCCGGCCCCTCGACGGCGGTGAGCTGCACGAAGCCGTCGGTCATCTTGTCCGTGACAAGGCCGACGAATTCCTGCCGGACGTTCGTGAGCCGGAAGGATTCCATCCTGCCGGCCCCCAGCGCCCCGTGACGCATGTCAGAATAATACGACGCGGCCCGAATCGCGTCCTCATAGGAGAAAACCCCGGCGACGGCTACGGCCGGGATCTCCCCGGCGCTGTAGCCGAGGACGCCGGAGGGGGCCTCCGGGAGGAGATCCTTCGCGCAGAGCGCGGCGGACAGCGACTGGAGCGCCTGAAGCGGGAACGCCCGTTCGGGGTCGCCGATCTCGGCGGCCTTTCCGGTCGTGGAGAGGGCGGCGCAGTCATAGCCGAGGTCGGCGGAGGCGGCGGCGTAGAGCGCGCGGCAGGCTTCGGATGATTCCAAAAAGGATTTTCCCATGCCGGGGTGGCCGCGGCCGTACCCGGGAAAAACGAAGGCATATTTCTTCAAACGATGACCTCCTATAAATAATGGTCGTGTACAGGGATAATATAGCATAGATTTTCGCGCCGCACAACGGAGCAAAAAAATATTGACAAGGCGAAAGGGTTCATGTATTCTTAGTGAAGTAATCGCCCGGGCAATTTCGGAAGGCCCGAAAATATCGTTTGGGAGGCTATTGCCGTGGTATTTGAAAAAGTGAAGGAAATACTCTGCGATCAGCTTGATGTTGAAGAAGACCAGGTGACGATGGAGTCTAACATCGTCGAGGATTTTGGCGCCGATTCCCTTGACATTGTCGATCTGATCATGTCCCTCGAGGAGGAGTTCGACAAGGAGATCCCGGACGAGGAAATCGAAAACATCAAGACCGTCGGAGATATCGTTCGATTTATCGAAACTTCGCTTTAAAAAAGGGAACAGAAAGAATACGCTCATGGAATAGTGGGACGGCGGTTCCGCTATTTTGTTTATCAGGCCCGTGTCGCAAAGGAGTGGAACAATTGGAGGAACAGAAAAAGATGGTGGATGAGATCACCTCGATGGAGGATGATTTCGCCCAATGGTACACCGACGTCGTGAAAAAGGCGGAGCTCGTGGATTATTCGAGCGTCCGCGGCTGCATGATTCTCCGGCCGTACGGCTACGCGATCTGGGAGAATGTCCAAAAGATCCTGGACGCGCGCTTCAAGGAGACCGGCCACGAAAACGTCTATATGCCGATGTTCATCCCGGAGAGCCTGCTCCAGAAGGAGAAGGACCATATCGCCGGCTTCGCGCCCGAGGTGGCGTGGGTCACCCACGGCGGCAGCGAAAAGCTGCAGGAGCGCCTGTGCGTGCGCCCGACCTCCGAGACGCTGTTCTGCGACCATTACGCCCATGTGATCAAGTCCTACCGCGACCTGCCCAAGCTCTACAACCAGTGGTGCAGCGTCGTGCGCTGGGAGAAGACCACGCGCCCGTTCCTGCGCACGATGGAGTTCCTCTGGCAGGAGGGCCACACCATGCACGAGACCGCCGAGGAGGGCATCGCCGAGACCGAGCGCATGCTCAACGTGTACGCCGATTTCTGCGAGGGCAGCCTCGCGATCCCGGTCGTCCGCGGCCAGAAGACCGACAGCGAGAAGTTTGCCGGGGCCGAGGCGACCTATACCATCGAGGCCCTGATGCACGACGGCAAGGCGCTCCAGAGCGGCACCTCCCATTACTTCGGCAGCGACTTCGCGAGGGCCTTCGACGTGCAGTTCACCGGCCGCGACAACCAGCTCCACACGCCGGTCGAGACCTCGTGGGGCCTCTCCACCCGGATCATCGGCGCGATCATCATGACCCACGGCGACAACAACGGCCTTGTGCTTCCGCCGGCCGTCGCGCCGATCCAAGTCGTGATCGTGCCGGCCGCCCAGCATAAAGAGGGTGTGCTCGAGGCCGCGAACGCCGTGCGCGAGCGCCTCGAGAAGTTCTGCCGCGTCAAGCTCGACGACAGCGACAACTCCGCCGGCTGGAAATTCGCCGAGTATGAGATGAAGGGCGTGCCGCTGCGCCTCGAGATCGGCCCGCGGGACATCGCGCAGGGCCAATGCGTGCTCGTGCGCCGCGACAGCCGCGAGAAGCTCGCCGTCGCGCTGAACGACCTCGAGGTGGAGATCCCGCGCGCGCTCGAGGCGGTGCGCAGCTCCCTTTATCAGAAGGCGCTGGCCAACCGCGAGCACCGCACCTTCACCGCGCTGACGATGGAGGAGCTCGTCGCGCTCGCCGCCGCCAAAAACGGCTTCATCAAGGCCATGTGGTGCGGCGACCCCGCCTGCGAGGAAAAGATCGAGCAGACCGCCGGCGTCAGCAGCCGCTGCATCCCGTTCCATCAGGAGCGCCTCTCCGAGGCCTGCGTCTGCTGCGGCGGACCGGCCGCGAAGATGGTCTACTGGGGCAAGGCCTACTGATCGGGCCGATAAACGGATAAAAAGGGCCGGACGCGCTCCGGCCCTTTTCTTTTGCCCGTCGGGAGCCGCCCCGCCCGCGTCCGATTGTAGAAGCGAAAGAACCTCGTTCCGGTTTCTCCGCCATTCGCCCCCTATGCACCAATGTTTCGCCGCCGTCCCGCCCCGTGCCCGGGCGTCCCGGTCCAAAATCCGGGCCGCCGAGATCCGCCCCGCGCCCGATTGTAGAAGCGAAAGAACCTCGTTCCGGTTTCTCCGCCATTCGCTCCCTATGAACCAATGTTTCGCCGCCGTCCCGCCCCGCGCCCCGCGCCCGGCTCACCCGCGCCCGGGCGTCCCGATCCAAAATCCGGGCTCCCGTGGTATACTGGCGTCCGGTCTCCAAAATTTTTCTTCGGCATATGGCGGAAAAACCGCCCGCCCGCGCCCGCGGGCCGAAAAATTTTATTTTGATGCGGCGGAAAGACTGCCCTGCCTTGGGAATAAGTTACAGAAAACCGGCAAAAATAGACGCGGAGGCCTTTGAAACACGCGAAAGCGTGGTCGGATTCTTCGGAGTCCCGCGTTTTTTTCGAAAACCGCGAAAAAATCCGCCGAATCCGCAAAAATTTTCTTGACATTTAATTTTGCTATATATATAATATACCTTGCGTGACTGCGCAGGCGGCTTTTTAGGCATGCCTGAAGGGCCGCGAGATATGCGTTGAAGCGGGAGGTTGCTGCCGGTATGGCAGGGAATTTCCGCCGAGTATGTCCGATTTTAAAAACCGGGCGACAAGAAATACTGCACACCCAAGTGTGTCCTTCCGGCGATGAGCCGGCGGGGCGGGGTCTTGTTGTTGAGGCGCGGAGCGATCCGCGCGATCCGGGAATACCTGTGCCATTCTGGAAGAAACACGTGGCGGCGGGGATTTCCCGTTTTTCATGGCGGGACTTGGAACACCCGGAGCGGTGGAATGTATTTCAATCAGTCGTCACCCATTGTGAACCATTGGGAATCAAAACAGGAGGCGATTTAAGTGGCAGTCAAAGAAAAAATCAGGATCCGGCTCAAAAGCTACGACCATCAGCTGATCGATCAGGCCGCGGAAAAGATCGTGGAAACCGCCAAGCGCACCGGCGCCCGCGTTTCCGGTCCGATCCCGCTCCCGACCGAAAAAGAGGTCGTGACGATCCTGCGCGCCGTCCACAAGTATAAGGACAGCCGCGAGCAGTTTGAGTCCCGCACACACAAAAGACTCATCGACATCTTAAGACCCTCGA
>CAZAAR010000034.1:0-14454 GCA_964483415.1 uncultured Oscillospiraceae bacterium | reverse complement strand
GGCGTTGAAATCGAGATAAAGTTCTGATCAAGGGCTCTATTAAGAAAGAAAACAAGCAGCAGGTCACGTCGGATGCACCATCCGACCAATAACCGAAGGAGGCAGAAAACATGAAGAAAGCAATCATCGGCAAAAAGATTGGTATGACCCAGCTTTTTGACGAAAAGGGCAGGGTGATCCCCGTCACGGTCGTAGAGGCCGGCCCGTGCGTCGTCGTGCAGAAAAAGACGCTCGACAACGACGGCTACGAATCCGTTCAGCTCGGATTCGGCGAGATCACCGAGAAGCACCTCAACAAGCCGCGGAAGGGCCACTTCGCCAAAGCGAACGTCGCCGCGAAGAAATACCTGCGCGAGTTCCGGCTGGAGGACTGCTCCACGCTGAACGTCGGGGATCTGGTCAAGGCGGACACCTTCAGCGTCGGCGAGAAGGTCGACGTCGCCGGCAAGAGCAAGGGCCGCGGATACGCCGGCACGATCAAGCGCTACGGTTACAGCCGCCTGCGCAAGACGCACGGCACCGGCCCGGTCGGGCGCCACATCGGCTCGATGGGCTCGAGCAGCAGTCCCTCAAGGATCTTCAAGGGCAAAAGGCTGCCGGGACATATGGGCGTCGTGCGCACCACCATCAAGAATCTTGAGATCGTCAAGATCGATAACGACAACAATCTGATCGCGATCAAGGGCGCCATCCCGGGGCCGAAGGGCGCGGTCGTCAGCATCATCAACACCGTCAAGATCGTCAGGGCGCGGAACAAAACCGTCGCCGTCAGTACGAACCCGCAGAAGCAGTCCGGACGTTCTACGCGTGGCTGAGAAAGGAGAGAGTTGAATGCCTACTGTTAACGTGTTAAACATGGCCGGCGAAGTCGTCGGCAAGGTTGAGCTCTCCGAGGCCATTTTCGGCGTAGAGCCCAACGCGGTCGCCATGCACGCCGCGGTTGTCAACTTCCTTGCCAACCGCCGTCAGGGCACCCAGTCCACCAAAACCAGAAGCGAAGTCCGCGGCGGCGGTAAAAAGCCGTGGAGACAAAAAGGCACCGGCCACGCCCGTCAGGGCTCCATCCGGGCGCCGCAGTGGAAGCACGGCGGAATCGCCCTCGGCCCCAAGCCGCGCAAATACCGTTTTGTGCTCAATAAGAAACTCCGCCGCCTCGCGCTCTTCTCCGCCCTGTCGAGCAAAGCCGCCGAGGGAGGGATCGTCGTGCTCGACGAGCTCAAGCTGGAGGAGATCAAAACCAAATCCATGATCGGCGTGCTCAAGGCCGTCGGCGCCGAGGGCAAGACCCTCGTCGTCATGCCGGAGGTCAACCGCAACGTGATCAAGAGCGCCAGAAACATCCCGGACGTCAAGACCACGCTGACCAATACTTTAAATGTATATGACATCTTATATCACGACAAATTCGTGATCGTCAAAGGCGCCGTCGAAAAAATTGAGGAGGTGTACGCAAAATGACGAAAACCGCTCAGGATATCGTCCTCGCGCCGGTCATCACCGAAGCGTCCATGGAAGCGATCAGGCAGAAAAAATACACCTTCCGCGTTTTGAAGACCGTCAATAAGATCGAGATCGCAAAGGCCGTCGAGGAGCTTTTCGGCGTGAAGGTTGAAAAGGTCAACACCCTCAACGTCCGCGGCCGCAACAAAAGAATGGGCCTCCACGTAGGCAAAACCCCGGACTGGAAGAAAGCGATCGTCACCCTGAAGGCGGAATCCAAAGGCATCGAGTTCTTCGAGAGCATGCTGTAAGGAGGATGAACTGAATGGCAATCAAATTTTATAAACCGACCACCGCCGGCCGCCGCGGAATGAGCACCACCGATTATTCCGGGCTGAGCAAAAACGGCCCGGAGCGCAGCCTCCTTGAGCCGCTCAAGAATCACGCCGGCCGCAACAGCTACGGCAGGATCACCGTGCGCCATCGCGGCGGCGCCAACAGAAACAAATACCGCGTCGTGGATTTTAAGCGCGAGAAGCTCGGCGTCAGCGCCGGGGTGCTCGGCATCGAGTACGATCCCAACCGCTCCGCCCACATCGCGCTGATCCAATACGAGGACGGCGAGAAAAGCTACATCGTGGCCCCGCACGGCCTCAAAGCCGGCGACAAGGTCGTCTCCGGACCGGGATCCGATATCATCCCGGGCAACGCGCTGCCGCTCATCAACATTCCGGTCGGCACCTTTATCCATAATATCGAGCTCTACCCCGGAAAGGGCGCCCAGCTCGCGAGAGCCGCCGGCGTCATAGCGCAGCTCATGGCCAAAGAGGGCAGATACGCGCTGGTGAGGCTCCCCTCCGGCGAACTGCGCCACATCCTCAACGAGTGCTACGCGGTCATCGGCCAGGTCAGCAACACCGACCACTCCAACGTCAACTACGGCAAGGCCGGCCGTGTCCGCCACATGGGCTTTAGGCCCACCGTCCGCGGTTCCGTCATGAACCCAAACGACCATCCGCACGGCGGCGGCGAGGGCAAATCCCCGATCGGGCATCCCGGCCCCGTCACCCCTTGGGGCAAGCCGGCGCTGGGCTACAAGACGAGAAAGAAACATCAGCGTTCCGATAAATTCATCGTGAAACGCCGCAACAAAAAGTGATCGGGAAGGAGGCACACAGGAGAAATGAGCAGAAGTATTAAAAAAGGCCCGTATGTCCAGACCGCGCTCCTCGATCGGGTCCGCGCGATGAATAAGGCCGGAGAAAAGAGAGTTCTTAAGACCTGGAGCCGCGCGTCCACGATTTTTCCGGATTTCGTGGGGCACACCTTCGCCGTTCATGACGGGCGCAAGCACGTTCCGGTCTATGTCACCGAGGATATGGTCGGCCACAAGCTCGGCGAATTTGCCCCGACGAGGATCTTTAGGGGCCACGCCGGTTCCAAGAAATCAAATAACGGGAAGTAAGGCCGAGAGGAGGATATGAAATGGAAGCAAGGGCTTATTTAAGATACGCCCGCATCTCGCCCCGCAAAGTGCAGATCGTGCTCGACCTGATCCGGAACAAACCGGTCGGTTACGCGGCGGCGGTGCTCAATCACACCCCCAAGGCGGCCAGCGAGCCGCTTGCGAAGCTCCTCAAATCCGCCGTAGCCAATGGAGAGAACAACCATGGCATGAGCAAGGACAGCATGTATGTCGCGGAATGCTTCGTCACTCCCGGCCCGACGGCGAAGCGGATCCAGCCGAAGGACCACGGAAAGGCCTTCCGCATCCTGAAGAGATCTTCGCACGTCACCATCGTCCTGAGAGACAAAGACTGATCGGAGGAGGTAAACAATGGGACAAAAAGTACATCCCCACGGTTTTAGAGTGGGCATCATCAAAGATTGGGACTCCC
The DNA here is from genome assembly GCA_964483415.1 of uncultured Oscillospiraceae bacterium. Lineage (GTDB taxonomy): Bacteria > Bacillota > Clostridia > Oscillospirales > Ruminococcaceae > UMGS1668. The sequence goes on along the minus strand of CAZAAR010000034.1, from coordinate 11,116 downwards.
GCTGGTTTGCCAAGGACGAAGTCTTCGGCGATACGCTTGTGGAGGATTACAATCTTCGCAAATTTCTGAAGAAAAAACTCTACGCCGCCGGCATCCCGAGAATCGAGATCGAACGCACCGGCGACGCCAAGATCCGCATCCATATTCACTGCGCCAAACCGGGCATGGTGATCGGACGCCAGGGCTCCGAGATCGAGAAGCTCCGCCAGGAGTGCGAGGCCATGCTCAGCAAGGGCAAGGACCAAAAAATGCAGGTCTTTCTCAACATCGTTGAGATCAGGAGCCCGGATAAAAACGCCCAACTGGTCGCCGAGAACATCGCCGCCCAGCTCGAGCGCAGGATCTCTTTCCGCCGCGCGATGAAGCAGGCCATCGGCCGCGCGATGAAGCTCGGCGCGAAGGGCATCAAGACCCAGTGCTCGGGCCGTCTCGGCGGCGCCGAGATCGCGAGGGTCGAGCATTACCATGAGGGCACCATCCCGCTGCAGACCATCCGCGCCGACATCGACTACGGATTCGCCGAGGCCGCCACGACTTACGGCCGCGTCGGCGTCAAAGTCTGGGTCTACGGCGGCGACGTCCTTGCCGACGTGAAGAAACAGCCCCGCAGGGAAGGAGGCAAACGCTGATGCTGCTCCCGAAAAGAGTAAAATACCGCAAGGTGCAGAGAGGCCGCATGAAGGGCACCGCGCACCGCGGCAACTTTGTGTCGAACGGCGATTTCGGCCTGATGGCGCTCGAGCCCTGCTGGCTCAAGGCCAACCAGATCGAGGCCGCCCGTATCGCCATGACCCGCTACGTCAAACGCGGCGGTCAGGTTTGGATCAAGGTTTTCCCGGATAAGCCCGTCACCGCGAAGCCGGCCGAGACCCGCATGGGTTCCGGAAAGGGCGCCCCGGATCACTGGGTCGCCGTCGTCAAGCCGGGCCGGGTGCTGTTCGAGATCGCCGGGATCCCGGAGGAGACCGCCCGCGAGGCTATGCGTCTCGCAGCGTATAAACTCCCGGTCAAATGTAAATTTGTCAAACGGGAAGAGAAGGAGGCCGACGGAAATGAAAGCAGCTGAAGTCCACGCAATCAACCAGTCCGATCTCGAGAAAAAGCTTTCCGATCTCAAGGCCGAGCTTTTCAACCTGAGATTTCAGCACGCCATCAATCAGCTCGAGAACCCGATGCGCCTTAAAGAAGTCAAAAAGGACATCGCCCGCGTGAAGACCGTTTTGCGCGAAAACGAGCTCAAGGCGAAGCAGTGAGGGAAGGGAGGATAAAGCTGTGAACGAAGAAAGAAACCTTAGAAAAACCAGAGTCGGTATGGTCGTGAGTGACAAGATGGACAAAACCGTCGTCGTCAGGATCTCGAACCGCGTTCAGCACCCCCTTTATAAGAAATTTGTCAATAGGTCCGTAAAATTCAAGGCGCACGACGAAAAGAACGAATGCGGAATCGGCGACCGCGTTGAAATTATGGAGACCCGCCCTCTTTCCAAGGATAAACATTGGAGAGTCGTCCGGATCATTGAAAAAGCGAAGTAATAAGAGCCGGACGGAAAGGAGGAACTGTCTGTGATTCAGATGCAGTCTTATCTGAAAGCGGCCGACAACACCGGAGCGAAAGAGCTCATGTGCATCCGCGTGCTCGGCGGCACCAGAAAAAAATATGCGAACATCGGCGACGTCGTCGTTGCCAGCGTTAAAAAAGCGGCCCCCGGCGGCATGGTCAAAAAGGGCGAGATCGTCAAAGCCGTGATCGTCCGCTCGGCCAAAGGGCTCCGCCGCGAGGACGGCAGCCATATCCGCTTCGACGAGAACGCCGCCGTCATCATCCGCGACGATAAGAACCCGCGCGGAACCCGTATCTTTGGACCGGTCGCCCGTGAGCTCCGCGAAAAGGATTATCTCAAAATTCTGAGCCTCGCGCCCGAAGTACTCTGATAGGAGGTGCTACGATTGAATAAAATACATGTCAAATCCGGCGATAAAGTCGTCATCCTCTCCGGCAGAGACAAAGGCAAGACGGGCAAGGTCATGCAGGTGAGCCCTTCCGAAAACAAGGTGATCGTCGAGGGCTGCAACATCTCCACCAAGCACGTCAAACCCCGCAAAATGGGCGAGGAAGGCGGACTCGTCAAAGTCGAGAGCGCCATCTATGCCGGCAAGGTCATGCTTGTCTGCCCCAAATGCGGCAAGCCGACCCGACTGGCCCACAAGATCCTTGCCGACGGAAGCAAAAAACGTCTCTGCAAGTCCTGCGGCGAAACTTTTTGAGTAGGGAGGAAACAACATGGCCAGATTAAAGGAGTTTTACATCGGCGAGGTCGCACCCGCGCTGATGAAGAAATTCAGTTACAAGAGCCCTATGCAGATCCCGAAAGTCGAAAAGATCGTAGTCAACGTCGCTGCCGGGGATGCAAAAGATAACAGCAAAGTGATGGATGCCATCCTTGCCGATCTCTCCACCATCACCGGTCAGAAGCCGGTCATCTGCAAGGCAAAAAAATCGGTTGCAAACTTTAAGCTCCGTGAAGGCATGACGATCGGCGCGAAGGTCACCCTGCGCGGCGAGATGATGTATAACTTCATGGACCGTCTCTTCAATATCGCGCTGCCCAGAGTCAGGGATTTCCGCGGCGTCAGCGCCAAGGGCTTCGACGGACGCGGCGATTTCAGCATGGGTCTCAAAGAGCAGCTCATCTTCCCGGAGATTGATTACGACAAGATCGACAAGATCCGCGGCATGGATATCTGCTTTGTGACCTCCGCGAAGACCGACGAGGAAGCGAAGGAGCTGCTCACCCTGATGGGCGCCCCGTTTCAAAAGGTGCAGGGATAGGAGGAATTTAGAAAATGGCTAAAACGTCCATGAAGGTCAGGCAGAAAAGAGAGCCGAAGTTCTCCACCAGAGCTTATACGCGCTGCAAAATCTGCGGAAGGCCCCATGCCTATCTTCGCAAATTTGGCATTTGCCGCATCTGCTTCCGGAATCTGGCCTATAAAGGCGAGATCCCCGGCGTGCGGAAGGCGAGCTGGTAACAAGAGAGAGCAAAGGAGGTTGACGGAATGCATATCACCGATACAGTCGCTGACTTGCTGACCCGAATCAGAAACGCGAGCAGCGCGAAGCATGAGACGGTCGATGTGCCCGCTTCTAATATGAAGAAAGCCATCTCCCAGATCCTGCTGGAGGAGGGGTATATCAAATCCATCCAGTATGTCGAGGACGGCAAACAGGGCACCATCCACATCACGCTGAAGTACGGCGAAAATAAAACCCCGGTCATCCGGGGCCTGCGCAGGGTTTCCAAGCCGGGCCTTCGGATTTATACAAACGTTGAGGATATGCCCAAAGTGCTCAAGGGCCTCGGCGTCGCCATCCTGTCCACGAACAGGGGCATCATGACGGACAAACAGGCCAGAAAAGAGAACGTAGGCGGCGAAGTCCTCGCGTTCATCTGGTAAGAAGGAGGGAAACGGAATGTCCCGTATCGGCAGAAAACCGATTGTTATACCGGCCGGCGTCGACGTCAGCATCGACGGCGTCACCGTGACGGTAAAGGGCCCGAAGGGCGCCCTGACACAGAGCTTTCGGCCTGAGATAATGATCAAGGCTGAAAACGGCGAGATCATCGTATCCCGCCCGGACGATTCCAGCGAAAACAGAAGCCTGCACGGCCTGACCCGCTCGCTGGTCGCCAATATGGTCACCGGTGTCACCACCGGCTTCACCAAGGAGCTGGAGATCGCCGGCGTCGGCTACAAGGCCGCCAAAGAGGGCGACAGACTGGTCATGAATCTTGGGTATTCCCATCAGATCTTCATGCCCGCGCCCGAAGGCATCTCGATCGACGTTCCCTCGCTGACCAAGATCGTCGTCCACGGCATCGACAAACAGAAGGTCGGCCAGTTCGCCGCGGAGATCCGCGAGAAACGTCCGCCCGAGCCTTATAAAGGCAAGGGCATCCACTATGTCGGCGAGGTCATCCTCCGCAAGGAAGGCAAAGCCGGCAAGGGCAAAAAGTAAAGGAGTGAAACGATATGATGATTAAGCTGGACAGAAACGCCGCCCGGATCAAGCGGCACTACCGTGTCCGCAATAAGATCGGCGGCACCCCCGAGCGCCCGCGTCTCAACGTCTTCCGCTCCTCGAAGCATATCTACGCTCAGATCATCGACGATGTAAACGGCGTGACCATCGCCGCCGCGTCCACCATCGAAAAGGGCTTCGAACCCTACGGCGGAAACAAAGCAGCCGCCCATGAGATCGGGAAACTCGTCGCCCAAAGAGCGGCCGAAAAGGGTGTCGCCGCCGTCGTATTCGACCGCAGCGGCTACATCTATCACGGCCGTGTCAAAGAGCTGGCAGAAGGAGCCCGCGAAGGCGGACTTCAGTTCTAACAAGGAGGGATACAGTTGGCTTTAATCGACGCTTCCACGCTCGACCTTACGGAGAGAGTAGTTTCCATCAACCGCGTATCCAAAACCGTTAAAGGCGGACGGATCATGAAGTTTGCCGCCCTTGTGGTGGTCGGTGACGGAAACGGCACCGTCGGCTTCGGCATCGGCAAATCCGCCGAGGTGCCGGACGCCATCCGCAAAGGGATTGAAGACGCAAAGAAAAACCTGCATCACATCGCCCTCAAAGGGACCACGATTCCCCACGAGGTGATCGGCAAATTCGGCGCCGGGCGCGTGATGATGAGACCGGCCCCGGAAGGCACCGGCGTCATCGCCGGCGGCGCTGCCCGCGCGGTCCTCGAGACCGTCGGCATCCGCGACATCCGCACCAAGAGCATCCGTTCCAACAATCCCTGCAACGTCGTCTCCGCGACGATCGACGGCCTTTGCGCGCTTCGCAGTGTGGAGCAAGTCGCCGCTGCCCGCGGAAAAACCGTTGCAGAGATCCTGGGCTAAGGAGGGAAAACAGATATGGCAATGCTGAAAATCAGGCTTATCAAAGGCTTCGCCCATAAACTGAACAATCAGATCGCTGTTGCACAGTCCCTTGGCCTTCGCAGGATCGGTGACGAGACCATTCAGCCCGACAACGCTGCGACCCGCGGCAAGATCGCAAAAATCAGCCATATGGTCGAGTTTACCGAAGAATAAGGAGGGACAAGTATGAAACTGCACGAACTCGCACCGGCGCCCGGCGCCGCCTGCGATGTCTTCCGTAGAGGCAGGGGCCACGGCTCCGGCGCCGGCAAGACCTCCGGCAAGGGCCATAAAGGCCAAAAAGCCCGTTCCGGCGGCTCCATCCGCCCGGGCTTCGAGGGCGGCCAGATGCCTCTCCAGAGACAGATCCCCAAGCGCGGATTTGTCAACATTTTTAACACCACGTACGCGATCGTCAACGTCAGGGATCTTGAAATGTTTGACGACGGAACCGAAGTGGACGAACAGGTCCTTCTGGAGGCCGGTCTGCTGAAAAAGACACTCGACGGAGTCAAAATCCTCGGTGTGGGCGAGCTGACAAAGAAGCTTACCGTTCAGGCGGCCGCTTTTTCTGCGTCTGCGAAGCAGAAAATCGAGGAGGCCGGCGGAAAGGCCGAGGTGAAATGAGATGTTTAAGATCTTTCAAAACGCGTGGAAAATCGACGATCTGAGGAAGAAGATTCTCTACACCCTGATGATCATCGTTATTTTCCGCGTCGGCTCGGCCATTCCGGTACCGTTTCTGGAGACTTCGAGCCTTGCCGCCATGCTCAACGCCAACGCGGGGAACCTGCTCGGTTATCTGAACATGCTCACCGGCGGCGCGCTCTCTCAGGCGACCCTGCTCGCGCTCTCCATCTCCCCGTACATCACCGCTTCCATCGTGATCCAGCTGCTCACGGTAGCGATCCCCGCGCTGGAGCGGCTCGCGAAGGAGGGCGAAGAGGGCAAGAAAAAGATGAACAAGATCACCCGTTATTCTACGGTGGCTCTTGCGCTGGTCCAGTCCTACGCCTATTATGTGACGCTCAAGAGCTACAACGCCGTCGAGAGCTTCCCGATGAAATGGCAGAACTGGCTCGTCGTCGTGACGATCCTCTTCATGTTCACCGCGGGCGCCATGCTCTGCATGTGGCTCGGCGAACGGATCGATGAGAACGGCATCGGAAACGGCATCTCCATGCTCCTCTTCGCCGGTATCGTCTCGGGCGCGCCAAGCCTCGTCAGCACGATGTGGGTTTACCTGCAAAAGGCGTTCAGCGGCGAATTCAAGTATTGGATCTTTGTCCCGGCCGTGATCGCGATCTTCCTGATCCTGACCGCGTTCATCGTGCTCATCGACAGCTCGGAGCGCCGGATCCCGGTCCAGTACGCGAAACGCGTGGTCGGCAGAAAACAGTACGGCGGCCAGTCCACGTTCCTCCCGGTCAAGGTCAATATGGCGAGCGTGCTCCCGATCATCTTCGCGAGCGCCCTGCTCTCCGTTCCGGCGACCGTCGAGGCCTTCGTGAAGGTCAAGGAGGGCGGCTTCTGGTCCGGCCTGTTTTCGGTCTTCGACACCGGGAGCTGGAGCTACGCGCTGATGTATTTCCTTTTAATCGTCGCGTTCAGCTACTTCTATGTGGCGATCCAGTATAACCCGATCGAGATGGCCAATCAGCTGCAAAAAAATAACGGCGGCATCCCGGGCATCCGCCCCGGCCGCCCAACGAGCGATTTCATCAGCAAGGTGATCAACAAGGTGACCTTCATCGGCGCCATGTTCCTCTCGGTTGTGGCGCTGCTGCCGATCCTGCTCGGCGCGCTGTTCGACATGAATATCTCCCTTGGCGGTACGACCATCATCATTGTGGTCGGCGTCGCGCTCGAGACCTCCAGATCGCTGGAATCTCAGATGATGATGCGCCACTACAAAGGCTTCTTGGAATAAGCGGTTAGGAGGTTATCAGCATGAATCTTATTCTTCTCGGAGCTCCGGGCGCCGGAAAAGGCACTCAGGCCGAGATTTTGAGAGACAAACTCGGAATCCCGACCGTCAGCACGGGCAACATCCTCCGCGAAGCCGTCAAAAACGGGACCGAACTGGGTCTTATGGCAAAGACGTATATGGAATCCGGCTCGCTCGTTCCGGATGAGCTGGTCATCTCCCTGATCAAGGAGCGCCTCGCCAAGGATGACTGCAAAAACGGGTTCATCCTGGACGGTTTCCCGCGCACCGTACCTCAGGCGGAGGCCCTCGAGCAGGGCGGCATCCGGATCGACCGCGCGATCGACATCGCGGTCTCGGACGGCGTGATCCTCGAGCGTCTCTCCGGCAGGCGCGTCTGCATTCAATGCGGGGCGCCGTTCCACATCAAAAACAGTCCGCCTCCTGCGGATATGATCTGCCCAAAATGCGGCGGAGAGATCATCACGAGGAAGGACGACCTTCCGGAAACCATCAGGGCCCGCCTCAAGGTCTATCATGTGCAGACCGAGCCGTTAAAAGGCTTCTATGAAGCGAGAGGCAAGCTCGCAGTCGTTCCGGGCGAGATCGGCATCGAAGAGACCACCCGCCTGACGCTGCAGGCTTTGGGGGTCTGAGCATGGTGATCGTCAAAACGGCCACCGAGGTTGCGATGCTGCGCGAGGCGGGGAGGATCTCCGCTTTGGCGCTCAAAACCGGCGGCGAGGCGGTCAGGCCCGGCGTCACAACCGGCGAGATCGACAAGCTGATCCATGACTTCATCGTGTTTCAAGGGGCCACTCCATCGTTTCTCAATTACGAAGGGTTTCCGGCCACGGCGTGCATCTCCGTCAACGACGAGATCATCCACGGCATCCCGGGCAGCCGGGTGCTGATCGAGGGCGACATCGTCACGATCGACGTGGGCGCGTGCGTGGAGGGCTACCACGGCGACAACGCTGCGACGTTCGCAGTCGGAAAGATCTCCCCGGAGAATCGGCGTCTGCTGGACGCCACGCGCGAGAGCCTCTATCAGGGCATCGCGCAGGCGGCCGCGGGCAACCGGATCGGGGACATCTCTTGGGCCGTGCAGTCCTGCGCCGAGGAGCGGGGCTATTCCGTGATCCGCAACTACACGGGGCACGGGGTCGGCCGCGACATCCACGAGGACCCGGAGGTCCCGAATTTCGGCAAGCCCGGCCACGGGCTGCGGCTGGTCGGCGGCATGGTCATCGCCATTGAGCCGATGGTCAACGCCGGGGGCCGTTTCACCCACACCGACTCCAACGGATGGACGGTCCGGACCGCGGACGGAAGCAATTCCGCCCATTTTGAGCACACCGTAGCGATTACGAAAGACGGCCCGGTCATTTTGACCCTGCCTTAAGAGGTGACTGATGCTCAGACAGGTGGTCCGGTCGAAAGCCGGGAAAGACCGCGGAGGTTTCTTCGTGATTCTTGCGGAAGAGGGGGACTTCGCGTATATTGCGGACGGCAAGCTGCGTAAAGTGGAAAAGCCGAAACGCAAAAACGCAAGGCACCTCGCGCCGACCGATACGGTGCTCAAACCCGAGGATTGCGAAACGAACAAAAAACTTCGCGCCGCGCTTGCGGGATTCAACATGAAAGACGAGGGAGGGAATTCGCTTGTCCAAAGAAGACGTGATTGAGATAGAGGGGATCGTTGTAGACTCTCTTCCAAACGCTCAGTTTAGGGTCGAGCTGCCCAACGGCTACCAGATTTTAGCCCATATCTCGGGGAAGCTCCGCATGAATTTCATACGGATTCTTCCCGGCGATAAGGTGACGGTCGAGATGTCGCCATACGATCTCACCAAAGGGCGCATCACATGGCGTTCCAAGTGAAGGAGGTATAATTTATGAAAGTCAGACCTTCCGTAAAACCCATCTGCGAAAAATGCAAGATCATCAAGCGCAAAGGCCGTCTGATGATCATCTGCTCCAATCCGAAACATAAACAGCGTCAGGGCTGATTCTAAAAGAACGGAGGTGCAAGTTATTTTATGGCTCGTATAGCTGGTATTGACCTGCCGAAAAACAAGAGGATCGAGATCGGTCTCACTTATATTTACGGTATCGGCCGCGTGACCGCTTCCAGAATCCTCGCCGACACCGGCGTCGATCCCTCGATCCGCGTCAAAGATCTCGGCGAGGACGACGCTGCCGCTCTGCGCGAATACATCGACAAGAACCTTGTCGTGGAGGGCGACCGGCGCCGCGAAAGCGCGATGGACATCAAACGTCTGGTCGAGATCGGATGCTACCGCGGCGTCCGTCACAGAAAAGGACTTCCGGTGCGCGGACAGAGGACCAAGACCAACGCCAGAACCCGCAAAGGTCCGAAAAAGACCATTGCCAATAAGAAGAAGTAATCAAAGAAGGAGGGACATCACACAAAATGCCGAAAGCTGCTGCTAATGCTAAAAAAGCTGCTGTCCGCCGCCGCAAGGAAAAAAAGAATATCGAACGCGGTTCCGCTCATATTCAATCCACCTTCAATAATACGATCGTGACCATCACCGATGTCCGGGGCAACGCGATTTCCTGGGCGAGCGCCGGCGGCCTTGGATTCCGCGGCTCCAGAAAATCCACCCCGTACGCGGCGCAGACCGCCGCCGAGACCGCCGCGAAAGCCGCGATGGAACACGGCCTCAAAACGGTGGAAGTCTATGTCAAAGGCCCGGGTTCCGGCCGCGAATCCGCGATCCGCGCGCTCCAGTCCGCCGGACTCGAAGTGACGATGATCAAAGACGTCACCCCGATCCCGCACAACGGCTGCCGCCCGCCGAAAAGACGCCGCGTATAGTTTGATACCATTAATTGGAGGTGTAATTTACACATGGCAAGATATACAGGCTCCGTTTGCAGGCTGTGCCGCCGTGAGGGAAAGAAGCTCTTCCTCAAAGGGGAGAGATGCTTCAGCGATAAATGCGCTGTGAGCCGCAGATCCTACGCCCCGGGCATGCATGGCCAAAGCCGCAAGAAGGTTTCCGAATACGGAATCCAGCTTCGCGCAAAACAGCAGGCCAGAAGATATTACGGCGTTCTGGAGAGCCAGTTTGCCCATTATTTTGAGCTTGCCGCCAAAAAGTCCGGCCAGACCGGCGAAAACCTGCTCAGAATCCTTGAGAGCCGTCTGGACAACATCGTCTACCGCGCCGGCCTCGCCTCCTCGAGAAAAGAGGCCCGCCAGCTGGTCCGTCACGGCCATTATACCCTCAACGGACATAAAGCCGATATCCCTTCGATCCTGACTCAGGTCGGCGATGTGGTCGCCGCGACCGACAAGAGCCGCGCGAGCGACAAGTTCAAGGCGGTCGTCGAGGCCAACAGCGCGCACCCGGTCCCGAAATGGATGGAAGTTGACCCTGAAAAAATGCTGGTCAAGATCAGCGCGCTCCCGAACCGCGAGGACATCGACCTCGACGTCGAGGAACACCTGATCGTCGAGCTGTATTCCAAGTAACCGGTTTGCGGAATTAACTGACAGGGGAATGCGGATTAGGGTTTTATACCCCATTAAGGAGGGACTTAGATGTTAGAAATAGAAAAGCCGAGAATCGAAGCCGAAGTGGACGAGACCAGCCCGAGCTACGGGAAGTTTATCGTCGAGCCGCTGGAGCGCGGATTCGGAACGACGCTCGGCAACAGCCTGAGACGCGTATTGCTCTCCTCCCTTCCCGGCGTTGCCGTGAACTCCGTTAAGATCGACGGTGTCCGTCATGAATTTTCGACGATACCGGGGGTCAAAGAGGACGTCACCGAGATCATCCTCAACATCAAAGGTCTGATCGCGAAACTGCACTGCGACGGCCAGAAGGTGGTTGTGATCGATGAGCAAGGCGAAGGCGAAGTCACTGCCGGTTCGATTCAGGCCGATTCCGAGGTCGAGATTCTGGATAAAAACATGCACATCGCGACTTTGGACGCCGACGGCAAACTGTTTATGGAAATCACTTTGGATAAAGGCCGGGGCTATGTTTCCGCGGAAAGAAACAAGCAGAATATGCAGCCCATCATCGGCGTTATCCCGGTAGACAGCATTTATACTCCCGTGTTGAAGGTGAATTACACCGTAGAAAACACCCGCGTCGGCCAGATCACCGATTACGACAAGCTGACGATCGAGGTGTGGACGGATTCCACAATTTCCGCGAAGGAAGCCGTCTCTTTGGGAGCCAAGGTCCTCAACGAACATCTCAATCTGTTCGTGGATCTCTC
>CAZAAR010000033.1:0-20806 GCA_964483415.1 uncultured Oscillospiraceae bacterium | reverse complement strand
GATGAAATAGGTGGATTTGATCGGGTTGGGGCCGAAGCGCAGGTGGGAGACGGTCACGCCGCCGGATTTTTTGGAGTCGTAAGCAAAATACCCCTGCGCATAGAGATCGGTGTGATCGCCGATAATTTTGATGGAGTTCTTGTTCGCGCCGACCGTGCCGTCCGCCCCAAGCCCCCAGAACATGCAGCCGGTGTTGCCGGCGGGCGTGGTATCCGGGCATTCCGTGATTTCGAGGGAGAGGTGGGTGACGTCGTCCTCGATGCCGATCGTGAATTCCTGTTTGCCGCCGGATTCCGCGTTGCGGTAGACGGCGATGATCTGCGCGGGGGTGGTGTCCTTGGAGCCAAGGCCGTATCTGCCGCCGAACATCTTCGCGGCCTCAAACGGAGTGCCCTTGACCGCGGCGGCGATGTCGAGGTAGAGCGGTTCGCCGACGGATCCGGGCTCCTTGGTGCGGTCGAGGACGGAGACCGTTTTGACCGTCTCCGGCAGGGCGGCAAGCAGGTGCTTTTTGCTGAACGGGCGGTAGAGGCGCACCTTGAGGAGCCCGTATTTCCCGCCGCGGGCGTTGAGGTAGTCGATGGTCTCCTCGATCGTATCGCAGACGGAGCCCATGGCGACGATCACGTGCTCGGCGTCCGGCGCGCCGTAGTAGTTGAAAAGTCTATAATCCGTACCGATCATGGCGTTGACCTTGCCCATGTATTCCTCGACCACTTCGGGCAGGGCGTCGTAGAACCGGTTGGCGGACTCGCGGGCCTGGAAGAAGAGATCCGGGTTCTGCGCGGTGCCGCGGGTGACCGGGTGGTTCGGGTTGAGCGCGTGCTCGCGGAATTCGCGGATCGTGTCGAAATCGGTCAGGGCCCTGAGCTGCCCGTAATCCCAAGCCTCGATTTTCTGGACCTCATGAGAGGTGCGGAAGCCGTCGAAGAAATGCACGAACGGGACCCTGCCCTTGAGCGCGGAGAGATGGGCGACCGCACAGAGGTCCATGGCCTCCTGCGGGTTGCCCGAGCAGAGCATGGCGAAGCCCGTCTGCCTGCACGCATAGATATCGGAGTGATCGCCAAAAATGCTCAGCGCATGGGCGGCGATGGCGCGGGCGGAGACGTTGATGACGGCGGGGAGCTGCTCCCCGGCCATTTTGTACATGTTTGGGATCATCAAAAGCAAGCCTTGGGAAGCGGTGAAGGTGGTGGTCAGCGCGCCGGCCGCAAGGGAGCCATGCACCGTACCGGCGGCGCCGGCCTCAGACTGCATTTCGACGACTTTCACGCGGTTGCCGAACAGGTTGGTTCTGCCGTTTGCGGACCATTTATCCACAAGCTCGGCCATGATGGAGGACGGCGTGATCGGATAGATCGCCGCGACGTCGGTGAACGCGTAGGATACGTGGGCCGCCGCCGTATTGCCGTCCATGGTTTTTTTCAGTCTTGCCATACAGATCCCCCATTCAATAAGATTAATTCCCTTTATCTTACCATATCCCCACGAAATTGAATAGGGGACTTCCTGAAAATTCAAATATTTTTCGGGAGTCCGCCATGCCGTTTCGCGCTTTTTTAAAAAAACGCGGCCCGCCAAACGGGTCTTCCGGCGGAAAACCCGGCCCCTGTCGAAACTGCGCATTGAAATCGGCATAGCCGCGTTATATAATAGAAGATAATTAAGTATGCGCGGGAAATTTTTTTCCGGGAGGGGAAGTTCATGGCGGTTTACAGCGTGAAGCTGACGAAGCTGATACAGGAATATCATCTTGAAAAAATTTGGGTCCCGGCGGACCTTGACGAGATCGTGATCGAGACGGTCGAACTCAACCGGCCGGGGCTCCAATTCGCGGGTTTCTACAAATACTTCGATCCGGAGCGGATCCAGATCATCGGCAAGAGCGAATTCGGCTACCTCGGCGGATTTTCCAAAGAAAAAAGGCTCGAGCTGATCGATTTCTATTTTTCCCGGCGGCCGAGGGTCGTCATCACGGCATGGAACCTCACGGTCTCCCAGGAGATGATCGATCTGGCCGAAAAATACGCCGTCCCGATCCTGCGCACCTCGGAGGGCACCTCCGAGTTTATGGCCGCGCTGACCGCCAGCCTGAGCGTCGCGCTGGCCAAACGGATCACAAGGCACGGCGTCCTTGTGGAAGTCTACGGGGAGGGCATCCTGCTCTTCGGCGAGAGCGGCGTGGGCAAGAGCGAGGTCGCGCTGGAGCTCATCAAACGCGGCCACCGCCTGATCGCGGACGACGCGGTCGAGATCCGCCGCGTGTCGCCGCGCGCCGTGGTCGGCGCCGCGCCGGAGAATATCCGCCACTTCATGGAGCTGCGCGGCGTCGGCATCATCAACGCGAGAAACCTGTTCGGCATGGGCGCCGTCAAGACGACGGAGCGGATCGACATGGTCATCCAGCTCGAGCAGTGGGACGACAGCAGGACCTACGACCGCATGGGCGCGGCCGACATCTATACCTCTATCCTTGACGTGAAGCTGCCGCTGGTGACGATCCCGGTGAAACCCGGGCGCAACCTCGCGGTGATCATCGAAGTCGCGGCCATGAACAACCGCCAGAAACGGATGGGCCACAACGCCGCGCAGGAGCTTCTGGACCTGATCGGCATGCCGCCTCAGGAGGAGGAGCTCAACGAGAGCGAATGGGAGACGTTTTTTACGCTCGATAACTGAAGCGGGGAGGCCGGGGACTTGGATTCTGTCAGACATCTGGCCGCTTTTGCGGAGGATCACGCGATCAACTATCATTTGGACGCCCCGATGGCGGAGTACGCGAGCTTCCGGATCGGCGGCCCGGCGGATATTCTGCTGGAGCCCGCGAACCGGGACGAGCTCGCGCGGATTCTCCGCGCCTGCCGGGAGCGTGACGTCCCGTATGAGGTGATCGGCCGGGGCTCGGACATCCTCGTCTCCGACGGGGGGATCCGCGGCGCCGTCATCCATATGGGAAATCTGTTTTCGGAGCTGTGCGTATCCGGCGACGTCGTCTATTCCGACGCCGGCGTCAGCCTCGCGTCGCTGTGCAACTATGCAAAGGAAAACAGCTTTACAGGCTTGGAATTCGCCTACGGCATCCCGGGGTCGGTCGGCGGCGGGGTCTATATGAACGCGGGGGCCTACGGCGGTGAGATCGGCGGGGTACTGATCGAGACGGAGCACCTGAACGCGGACGGCGGCTTCGGCGCCCTAAAGGGACCGGAGCTCGCGATGTCCTACCGCCGCAGCCCTTATACGGATGGGGACAGGATCATCACCGGCGCGTACTTCCGGCTGCAAAAGGGCGATCCCGCGGCCATTGAGGCGAGAATGTCGGAACTGATCCGGAGGCGCTTTGAGAAGCAGCCGATGGAGCTCCCGAGCGCGGGCAGCACGTTCAAGCGCCCGGAGGGCGCTTTCGCGGCGGAGCTTATAGACCGCTGCGGGCTCAAGGGCTTCCGGATCGGCGGGGCACAGGTCAGCGAAAAGCACGCGGGCTTCGTCGTCAACCGGGGCGGCGCGACCTGTAAAGAGGTGCTCGCGCTGATCGAGCACGTGAAAAAGACCGTTTTGGAACAGACCGGCTTTTGTCTGGAGCCGGAAGTGAAATTTCTCGGATTTTAAGGGGGAGCGGCCATGTCCTTCGCGAGCGAACTGAAAGACGAGCTTTGCCGCCGCGTGCCGGAGGAAGAGCCTTTTCTGCATGCGCTGCTTTACGGTTTTTTGCTTTTTTCACGGAAGTTTTCCGCGGAGGAGGTCTGTTTTTCCGTCGCGCACGAGCCCACGGCGCGCTTCTTCGCGGAATGTCTCGCGCTGCACTGCGGGATCTTTGCGAAGATCGGCTTTCGCGAGCGCGCCCGCGGCGCGCTCTACCGCGTCAGCGTCGAAAGCGCCGCCGACCGGAAGCGCCTGTTCGCTTTATTTTATCATTCGGAACGGGAGCCGCACCTGCGCATCAACCGGGCGAACCTCGAGAGCGAGGACTGCTTCCCGTACTTTCTGAGGGGCGCGTACCTCGTCTGCGGCAGCATCTCCGACCCGCAGAAGGACTACCATCTGGAATTCGACATCGCGCGCATGAACCTCTGCCGCGACCTCTCCGCCCTGATCGGCGAGACGCTCGAGAAGCCGAAAATTTCAATGCGCCGCGGCGTGCATGTGATTTACTATAAAGAAAGCGAAAACATCGAGGACCTGCTGACCTATATGGGCGCCTACGTCTCCTCGATGAACGTGATGAACGTCAAGATCGTCAAGGAGGTCCGCAACAGGGTCAACCGGCAGCTCAACTGCGAGAACGCGAATCAGGACAAGGCGCTTGACGCCGGGATCCAGCAGGCCGCGGACATCCGTTTGATTTATAAAGAAAAAGGCCGGACATGGCTCTCGGACGAGCTGCGCGCGGTCGCGGACATCCGGCTCGAAAATCCCGATCTCACGCTGCGCGAGATCGGCAGGATGCTCGAGCCGAACCTCTCGCGCTCCGGCGTCAACCACCGCCTACAGCGGCTCCACGAGCTTGCGGAGGAGCTGAGAGGGAAACCGTAAACGGCAAAAGAGATTATGGGGGAACGGTCCGCAAGCGCGGGGATATGCCAAAATCATGCGCATTTTCCAGACCGGCTTTCCGAATCGTCCGTGCCCGGGAACGGAGCGTCCGTTCCGGCCCGAAGGCTCGCGCGGAGCCTGATTTACTAAAAAAGGGAAGTCGGAGGAACTTCATGTACGATAAGAAAGAGATCGTCAGACAGGTGCTCGCGTTCGGGATTCCGGTCGCGCTGCATAATTTTGCCAATACGGCCGTCAACATGCTGGATACCGTCATGGTCGGCCGCCTCGGCGGGCCGCAGCTCGCGGCGGTCAACCAGTGCAACCAGCTCTATCTTTTTTATACAATGTTCATCTGGGGCGTCTGCATGGGCGCGGCGACGCTCTCCGCGAGATATTGGGGCAAGGGGGAGACGAAGCCCATCCGAGACCTGATCGGCCTCACGGTGCAGATCTCCGCGGTGGTCGGCGTCCTGCTCTCCGCCGCGATCCTGATCTTTCCGCATTTCGTCATGCGCATCTTCGCGAGCGACCCGGAGGTCATTCGCTACGGCGTGGAATATCTCAAGGTGATCGGTTGGGCGTATATCTTTCCCGCGTTCACGCTGACCTATCTCTCCAATTTGCGCGCGGTCGGCAACGTCAAGATCTCCCTTGTGGCGTCGCTTTTCTCCTGCTGCGTCAACGGATTTCTCAACTGGGTCCTGATTTACGGCAATTTGGGCGCGCCGAGGCTCGAGGTGCGGGGCGCCGCGATCGCCACGGCGATCTCCAAGGCCTGTGAGTTCCTGCTTGTGCTCGCCTATATGTATACGAGAGAAAAAGACGTCGGCTTCACGCTCCGGAATATCTTTGTCGATACGAAGCCGTATTTTCCCTCCTTTTTCCGGTTCGGCATCCCGGTGTTCTTCAGCGAATTTATCTGGGGCATCGGCATGACCGTGCAGTCCGCCGTGCTCGGCCAGTATGACGCGGAGTTTTTGGCGGCGTACAGCCTCGTGCTCGTGGTCGGCGACCTCTCCACCGTCTTCATGTGCGGCTTCGCGAACGCAAATATGGTGATCCTCGGCAACATGCTCGGCGCGGGCCGGGATGAGGAAGTGCGGAAACTCTCGCGGTCGTTTACCTGCGTGGGGCTGGGGCTCGGCGCGGTGATGGCGGGCATCGTGCTCGCGCTGCGCCCGTTCGCGCCGGGGTTCATCGTCTCCACCGAAAAAACAGCGGAATATATAAGCATTATGATGCTCATCATGGCCTACGTCGTGTTCTGTTACGGCTCGAGCTGGAACCTCTCCGCCGGCGTCCTGCGCGCGGGCGGGGACACGGCTTTCTGCGCGAAGGTCGATATTTACGTCACGCTGGCGTTGAAGTGCGGGATCGGGGCCTTCCTCGGCCTTGTGCTGCGCCTGCCGGCGCTGATCGTCTATTTCGTCATGTGCAGCGAGGATCTCATCAAAGGCATCCTGCTGCTGATCCGGTATCTCAAGGGCAACTGGCTGCATCACGGCCTGACGATCGCGCAATCTCAGATAGAGGCGGTGGAATTATGAGCTTTGTGCATCTGCATCTTCACACGGAATACAGCCTGCTGGACGGCGCCTGCCGCATCGCGCGGCTGATGCCCCGGATCAAGGAGCTGGGGCAGACCGCCGTGGCGGTGACCGATCACGGCGCGATGTACGGCGTGATCGACTTCTACCGCGAGGCGGAAAAATACGGCCTCAAGCCGATCGTCGGGTGCGAGGTCTACGTCGCCAACCGCTCGCGCTTCGATAAGGTCAATTTGCAGGACTGGAGCAACCACCTCGTCCTGCTCTGCGAAAACAACGAGGGTTATAAAAATTTAATCAAGCTCGTCTCCGCGGGCTTCATCGACGGTTTTTATAAAAAGCCGCGCGTGGACAAGGAGCTGCTCCGGACCTATCACGGAGGGCTGATCGCGCTTTCGGCCTGCCTCGCCGGGGAGATCCCACGGAAGCTCGCCGAGAACGACTACGACGGCGCGAAGGCGGCGGCGCTGGAGTTCCGGGAGATTTTTGGCGAAAACAATTTTTTCATCGAGCTTCAGGACCACAATTACGAAGAGGACAAGCACATCCTGCCCAGTCTCGTGCGGATCTCCAAGGAGACCGGCATCCCGATGGCGGCGACGAACGACTGCCATTACCTCAGCCGGGAGGACGCCCGGATGCAGGACGTTTTGATCTGCATCCAGACGAACCACACGGTCGGCGAGGAGAACGACATGGCCTTCCGCACCGACGAGTTCTACGTCAAATCCGAGGAGGAGATGCGCGGCCTCTTTCCCTACGCCCCGGAGGCCGTCGAGAATACGCAGAAGATCGCCGACCGCTGCAGCATGAGCTTTGAGTTCGGCAAGACGAAGCTGCCGGCTTTCGAGGCGCCGGACGGCAGGGACAACGTCGAATATTTTGAGTCGATGTGCCGGGCGGGCATGCGCCGCCACTACGGGGAGAACCCGCCTCAGGAATGCGTCGACCGCCTCAATTACGAGCTCGGCGTCATCAAGCGCATGGGCTACGTCAACTACTACCTGATCGTCTCCGATTTCGTGAATTACGCCCGCAGCGTGGACATCCCGGTGGGGCCGGGCAGGGGCTCCGGCGCGGGGAGCATCTGCGCCTACTGCGTCGGGATCACGGACATCGACCCGATGAAATATCACCTGCTGTTTGAGCGGTTCCTGAACCCGGAGCGCGTCTCGATGCCCGATTTCGACATCGATTTCTGCTACGAGCGCCGGCAGGAGGTCATCGACTACGTCAACCGCAAATATGGCGAGGACCATGTCGCGCAAATCATCACGTTCGGGACCATGGCGGCCAAGGCCGCGATCCGCGACGTGGGGCGCGCCCTCGGCATGCCCTACCAAAATGTGGACAAGATCGCGAAGCTCGTGCCGAACGACCTGCATATGACGCTCCAAAAGGCGCTGGAGATCTCCGCGGACCTCAAGGAGCAGTACCATTCCGACCCGAAGATCAAAGAGCTGATCGACACGGCGCTCAAGGTCGAGGGCATGCCGCGCCATTCCTCGGTCCACGCGGCGGGCGTCGTGATCGCGCCGGAGCCCGTGACGGATTTCGTGCCGGTCGCGAAGCCGGAGGAATCCGTCGTCACGCAGTTCACGATGACGACGCTCGAGGAGCTCGGCCTGCTCAAGATGGACTTTCTCGGCCTGCGCAACCTCACGGCGATCCGCGACTGCGAGAAAGCGGTGCAGAAGAGGATTCCGGATTTCGACATCTCCAAAGCGCCGGAGGACGATCCGGCGGTCTACGAGATGCTCGGCCGGGGGCAGGCGCAGGGGGTGTTCCAATTCGAGTCGGCGGGGATGCGCAGCGTGCTCGTCGCCCTGGGGCCGAAGTCCATCGAGGACCTGACGGCCGTGATCTCGCTCTACCGCCCCGGGCCGATGGACTCGATCCCGAAATATGTCGAGAACAGCCACCACCCGGAGCGGGTCGTCTACAAGCACCCGCTGCTCAAGCCGATCCTCGAGGTGACCTACGGCTGCATCGTCTATCAGGAGCAGGTCATGGAGATCGTGCGGAAGCTCGCCGGCTACTCCTACGGACGCGCGGACCTCGTGCGGCGCGCGATGTCGAAGAAAAAGGCCGACGTGATGGCCAAGGAGCGCGAGTACTTCATCCACGGCAAGTACGCCGGGGACGGGAGCCTCGAGCTGCCCGGCGCGATCCGCAACGGCGTGCCGGAATCCGTCGCGAACGAGATCTTCGACGAGATGAGCAGCTTCGCGTCCTACGCGTTCAACAAGTCCCACGCGGCCGCCTACGCGACCGTCGCGTACCGCACCGCCTACCTCAAATGCCGCTATCCGGGCGAATACATGGCGGCGCAGCTCTCGTCCGTGCTCGACAACACGGACAGGGTCATCGAGTATATCGGCGAGAGTCAGAAGATGGGCCTCAGCGTGCTCGGCCCCGACGTCAACCGCAGCGAGATGGGCTTCACTTATGAGGAGGCGGGGGTCCGCTTCGGTCTGCTCGCGATCAAAAACCTCGGCAGGGGCCTGATCGCGAACCTGCTCAGAGAGCGGGAAGAGAATGGCAAGTATAAAAACTTTACAGATTTTTGCCAGCGCGTCTACGGCCGGGAGCTCAATAAGCGCGCGCTCGAGAGCCTGATCAAATCCGGCGCGCTCGATTCCCTCGCGGCGAACCGGCGTCAGATGCTCGAGGGCTACGAAAGCTTGCTCGGCTCGATCGACGCGGAGCAAAAGAGCAATCTGACCGGCCAGATGAGCCTCTTCGGAGGACCGCAGCAGCGCGCGGCGGATCATTTTGAGCTGCCGAAGGTGGCGGAATATTCGCTGCGGGAGAAGCTGAGCATGGAGAAGGAGACGATCGGCCTCTATCTCTCCGGCCACCCGATGAACGAATACCGGTCGCTCGCCGAGAAGCTCGGCTCCAGCACCATTCGGGAGCTCAAGACGGCGGCCGCCGAGGGGGGAGCCGACGACAGGACCGTGCTGCTCTGCGCGATCGTGCTCACCAAGCGCACGAAGACCACCAAAAACAACGACGTCATGGCCTTTGTCACGGTGGAGGACATGACCGGGAGCCTCGAGGTGCTCGTCTTTCCGAAGGTGCTCGCCCTGTACGGCGGCATCCTCAACCTCAACGAGGCCGTCGTGATCGAGGCGAGGATCAGCGCCCGCGACGAGGAGGACGTGAAGCTCGTGGCGTCCCGCTTTTTCACGCCCGCGGTTGCGGCAAGCGGGGTCTCCTCCGCGAGATCCGGCGGCAACGGAACCCACAGCGGGAATGGAACCTACGGGCGCGGCGGCGATTCCGCGGACGGGGGAAGTTTCGGCGGCCCGGGCAATTTTAAAAACGGCCGTTCCGGTGGGGATGGAAACTATGGACGCGGCGGCGATTCCGCGGACGAGGGAAGTTTCGGCGGCCCGGGCAATTTTAAAAACGGCCGTTCCGGTGGGAATGGAACTTACGGGCGCGGCGGCGATTCCGCGGACGAGGGCGGTTCCGGGCGGCCCGCGCCGGAACGGACCCCGGCGGTAAATATGGCCTCGGCGGCCGGTATGGCGGCCGCGGCTTCCGCCTCGGCGAACAGAGGGCTTTATATCCGTGTGCCATCGGCGGAGAGCCGGGAATACCGGCGGGCCATGGCGTTCCTCGCGGTCTTCTCCGGGCTGACGCCGCTCTACATCCATCTTTCGGACACCAAAAAGACCCTGAGGGCCTCGCCCGCGCTCTGGGTGGATACCGCCGAGGGCGACGGTTATGTGATGAAAAGGCTCGCAAAGATGCTCGGCGAAGAAAACGTGAGGATGAAATAGGCGGGGGCCCGCATAAAATGATGGCTGAGAACCGAAGTCTCAGCCTGTTTTTTATTTCCATTTTTGAATATTTCCCGCCGGTCTTGCAATAAAATGTAAAATCCTATATACTTTTAAAATATAATGACAGGATCGGTCAGCATCTTGCAGCAGCATTCGGAGGTACGAAACAGAATGAAAGCAATTTTGTCCGCAGCCTTGGCAGTCGTTCTTTTGCTTTCCCTGACATCCTGTGGTCGTGACAGCTCGGATCCGACATCGCTTCTCTCCTCGGAGGCGGAGCTCTCCGCTTCGGAGGGGGAGATTATTTTTACGCCGGCGCTCCCCTCGGCAAATCCGTCGTCCGCCGGTTCGGAAGAGGCTTCCGGAGAGCCCTCCGCCGAGGAGACCGAACCGGGCTCTTCCGCCGTGGGCGCTTCCGCCGCGGGCGCTTCCTCGGCGGCTCCCTCTCAAGGGCAGGCCTCCTCTCAGGTCTCCTCGCGGGCGGCCTCGGGCGGGGAATCCTCCCAAGGCGCGGGCAAAACGCATTCCACAGCCCCCTCGGACGAGGTCCGGGCGGTCTGGATCACCTACATGGAGCTCCAGAGCATGCTGACCGGGAAGACAAAATCCCAGTTTCGCGGCAACATCGGCGCGGCCTTCGACAACATCGCGGACCTCGGGCTGAACACGGTCTTCGTCCATGTGCGCTCCCACAGCGACGCGTTTTACGACTCCGAACTCTTCCCGTGGTCGGTCTACTGCACCGGGACGGAGGGCAAGGACCCGGGCTACGACCCGCTCGGGATCATGGTCGAGGAGGCGCACGACCGCGGCCTCTCGATCGAGGCGTGGGTCAACCCCTACCGCGTCAAGAGCACGGCGGACACCTTGAAAATCTGCAAAAGCAGCCCCGCCTACGACTGGCTCAATACGGATAAGGTCGCGGTCCTCTCCGGAAACGGGATCTTCTATAATCCCGCGGACGAGGACGTCATCGACCTGATCGTCGGGGGTGTCAAGGAGATCGTCCGGAATTACGACGTCGACGGCATCCACTTCGACGACTATTTCTATCCGACGACCGACGCCTCGTTTGACAAAGATTATTATGACGACTACCGGGACGACGGCGGCTCGATGGGCCTCGCGGCATGGCGCAGGGACAACATCAACCGCATGGTTAAGCGGGTCTACAAGGCGATCAAGTCCGTCGACAGCGGCTGCCGGTTCGGGATCAGCCCGGCCGGAAACATGAACAACAACTACGACAGCCTGTATTGCGACGTCTATACATGGGTACAGAACAAGGGCTACATCGACTACATCTGTCCGCAGATCTATTTTGGATTCCAAAACGGCAGCATGCCGTACCTCGACGTGCTCGAAACCTATGACGAGATGATCTCCGTCTCCTCCGTGGAGCTGATCTCGGGCCTCGCCGCGTATAAGATCGGCAAAAAGGATACCTATGCCGGCGACGGCGCGAAGGAATGGACCAAGAGCACCGACATCCTCGCAAGACAGGTGGAGGCCGCGCGGGACGCGTCCCGTTACGGCGGATTCGCCGTTTACAGTTATACTGCCCTGTTCGCCCCGGCTTCCGAGGTGAAGTCGAGCGTAAAGGCGGAGCGCGGCAATCTGGAGGATGTTCTTTCCTGACTTAACGAAACGCGGAGAATTCCGAAACGAAAGGATCGCCAAACAGGATGAAACGATTGTTCCTGAATAGAAAGCTCACATTTTTCTTACTTTGTCTGACGCTCACCGTCGTGATCGGCGGGATCGGCGCCTACGCGGCCGTCACGTCCGGGCTGCCGGGGCTCGATATCCTAAAAACCGCCGCAGAGATTGAAGAGAGCGGGGAGGCGCCGGAGCTCTCGATCACCCCGGCCGGGCAGGAACCCGAGCCGGAGGTCGTCATCCGGCCGGTCGTGTCTGAGACCGAGCAGGAGATCGAATACGACCGCCCCGAGCGCATGATGGCCGTCACGCTGACGGCCGGCGTGGATTATTACACGGACCCCGCGATGACGGACGCAGAGATCATGGCCTCCGTCGACGGCGCGCTGGGCGACGCCGAGGGCCTCGGGGCCAACACCGTGATCTTTGAAACTACATACGGAGACAAGGTGCTCTACCGCTCGAGCGGGATGCCGCAGGCGGAGGTGGCCTTCGATATCCTCAATTACGCCGTATCCAAGGCAAAAAGTATGCGTTTCTACGTCTACGCGGTCTACGACGTGCTGCTCACGAACGAGGACGGCGCGGCCGTCCCCACCAACAACGCGGACCGCGGGCAGATCAAGCTGATCGACTCAAACCTCCGGCAGCTCGTCGAGAGCTACGAGATCGACGCCGTGCTGCTCGACGGCTTTACGATCGCGCAGGGCAGCGCGACCTATCAGGATTACGCGCAATTCGGGGGCGGCATCGGGTACGAAAATTACCTGCGCTCCACAACCGAATCCGCCGTGGAGACCGCGTATAAGAGCGTCAAAAAGAGCGATCCCGCCGTGGAGGTCGGCCTCATGGCCGACCCGGTCTGGGCCAACAGCGCGAGCCTCGCGGAGGGCAGCGGCACGGAAGCGGATTGGGAGAGTTACGGCGACGGCTGCGCCGACACGAAGAAGTTCGTGGAGAGCGGATACGCCGATTTTGTCGCGGTGAAATGCCCGTACGCCATCGGCAACGCGGACGTCTCCTTTACGAACTACCTGTCTTGGTGGAACGGCGTTGCCGCGGATAAGATCCCGCTCTACGCGTTCCAATACGCCTCCAAGGCCTGCACGAAGGAAAAGGGCTGGTCCGAGCCGGCCGAGCTCTCGAACCAGGTCATCGCGGCGGAGGGGCTCTCCGGTTTTCGCGGCAGCATGTTTGATTCCGTCGCCGCGCTCAAGGCGAACCCGCAGCAGTCCACCGACGCGCTGCTTCAATACCTGACCGACAAGACGGACCCGAGCTTCCTGCTGACGCAGCTCGAGATGACGCGCCCGGCCAAGACGACCTACACCACGTTTGAGACGGTCGTCATCTTCGCCGGCGCCTCCGACATCAACTTCCCGCTTACGATGAACGGGAAAGAGGTGGCCCGCGACGAGAACGGCGCGTTCTTCCTGCGTATCGACCTCGAGCCAGGCACCAATGCGTTTAAGTTTGAGCACAAGGAAAAGACCGTCGCCTACACGATCACGCGTCAGGTGCAGATCATCAAAGAAATTTCGCCGCTCGGCAACGTCACGATCAACGGCGGCATGGACATCACGATCTCGGCGACCGCGTACGAAGGCGCCTCGCTGACGGCGAAGCTCGGCGGTTTGAGCACCAAGCTCACGGAGACGGAGGAGGACGACGACGACACCGATAACGAGTCGACCTACGTCCATTACACCGGCACGCTCACGGTTCCCTCGTCAGGGTCCTCGGCGCAAAAGCTCGGCAACATCGTCGTCAGCGCCGCGTGGGGGTCCTCCTATTCGGAGAGCGCGACAGGGGCCTATGTGACCGTCTCCGCGAAGGCCGGGGACGGCGACCTCGTAAAAGTGACCGCGAACTCGGCGGAGACCTTCCCGACGGGCACGCTGAACGATCTCTCGGATTACGACTGCTACCCGCTGCCGAAGGGCGCGCTCGATTACACCGACGGCGGCGAGATCGTCTATAAAGAGGGAGACAGCACGTTTACATATTATAATCTCCAGTCCGGCCAGCGGGTCTACGCCAAGGACATCGCCAAGGCGGGCGGCGGGGATGTCGGCGGCAACGCAGTCAACGGCGTGACGGTCAACGCGAACAGCCGCTACACCTATGTGATCTTCAGCATGGAGCAAAAGGTCTCCTATGTCGCGAAATACACGTCCGGCGCGTTTACGATCGACTTCCAGTATACCTCCGAGGCGCCGGACAACCTCTCTCTGACCAAGAACCCGCTCTTCAGCTCCGCGAACTGGAGCGGCACGAAGGTCACGCTCAAATTCAACACGACAAACGGCTTCCTCGGCTATTACGCCTACTTTGACGGGGACGACCTGATCTTCCGCTTCAACAACCCGACCGGCGAATCGAGCGTCGACGGCGTGACCGTCGTCGTGGATGTGGGGCACAGCAAGCTCGGCGTCGGCGCGCTCGGCTTCCTCTCCGCTTACGGGGAATACGAGATCAATCTGGCCGTCGGCGGCTACCTCAAGAAGGAGCTCAAGAGCCGCGGCGCGACGGTCTATATGATGGATACGGAGAAACAGCGCCCCTCGCTCGCGGACCGCGTCGCCTACGGGGAATCCGCGAAGCCGCTCGTCTTTGTGAGCGTCCACTGCAACGCGAGCACGAGCAGCTCCGGAAAAGGCACCGAGTGCTGGTACTTCAACCGCTTCTCCGGCTCTCTCGCTTCGTACCTCTCCAAGGAGGTGTCCTCCGCGCTCGGCACGACCAACCGGGGCTCCATGATCGGCCGCTATTACGTCACGCGCGTCTCCCAATACGCCGCGGTGCTCGGCGAGCTCGGCTTCGTCAGCAACGAGAGCGATTACTATAAGCTGATCAAGTCCGCTTATCAGAAAGACATCGCCGAGGCCATCGCGGACGCGGTGGAGAGCTACCTCGGCGCCGTCGGAAAGAACGGCAATTATAAATACGGCACGCAGTACGTCGGGGAGAAATCTTCGGTTCCGGACGACGACTATGAGACGCCTCCGGATACGGAGAAGAGCAGCTCCTCGGCGGCGTCCTCCTCGAAAGCCGCGAGCAGTTCGTCCGCGGCCTCCTCCTCGAAGCCCGCGAGCAGTTCGTCCACGGCCTCCTCCTCAAAGCCCGCGAGCAGCTCGTCCGCGGCGTCCTCCTCAAAACCCGCGAGCAGCTCGTCCGCGGCCTCCTCCTCGAAGCCCGAGAGCAGCTCCTCGCCCGCTTCCTCCTCAAAACCGGAGAGCAGCTCGGCGCCGGAATCCTCTTCCGAAGGGGAGGAGCATTCCTCCGAGAGCAGCTCGGAGCCGGGTTCCGGCTGATCCCCGGCCGGCCCGGACATTTCCTCGAAAAACCAAAGAGGCAAGGTCTTTATGCCGCGGTTTCTGTGAAACCGCGGCATTTTTTTCTCCTGTCCCTCATAGGTTTTGGGAGGACGGGGGATGGGACGATGAGAAAAAACGGTCTGAAATTTGTGGCGGGCTCTCTGGTCATGCTTTGGCTGCAAATCCTTTTCTTTTACGCGGATGTGCCGCTTTTATTCTTTCATCTGCTGTCGGCGAGCCCGCTTTCGTGCGGCGCGGTGAGCAGCGGATACGGCCTGCGGATCGCGCCGATCCGGGGCGGGCTGGAGTTTCATGACGGCGTCGACCTCGCCGCGCCGCAGGGGACGGCGATCGCCGCGGTCGCGGACGGGACAGTGCTTGAGGTCGGCGCCGGCTCGGGGTACGGCAACTATATCGTCATCCAGCATGGATGGAAAGTAAAAAGCCTTTACGCGCATTGCTCCGAAATTTTTGTGGAGGAGGGAGACAAGGTTTCCCGCGGGGAGACCGTCGCGGCCGTGGGCTCCACCGGAAATTCCACCGGCAGCCATCTGCATCTGCATATCGAGTACCGGGGCAGGACGGTCTCGCCGCGAAGGGCGGTGCGCTATTGATTTCCTTCAAGATCGGGCGGACGAAGGTGCTCATCTCGCCCTATTTTTTTGCGCTGGTCACGCTCTTTCTGCTCGCGGACCGCAGCGGGATCGCCGGGATCGCGCTCGCGTCCATGGCGGCGCACGAGGCGGCGCATCTTTTGGCGACGCTGGCGGCCGGCTGCCCGCCGGCCGCGCTGCGCCTCTCCGTCTTCGGCATGGTGCTGCGGCAGGAGGCGGAGATCCCGGTCAAAACCCATATCCTGATCTGCCTCGCCGGGCCCGCGGCGAATCTCCTTCTCGCGACAGCGCTGTTCGCGGCGGGGGAGACGAGGGCCGCCGCCGTCAACTTCGTGCTGTTTTTTTTCAGCCTGTGCCCGACGCGCTCCACAGACGGCGGCAGCGCGCTTTGCGTGTTGATACAAGAGAAGACCTTCTCCCGCGTCAGCGCGGCCGTATCCACGGCGCTGTTTTTTCTGCTGGTCTACGCAGCGATCCGGCTCGGAAACCTGTTTTTGCTCCCGGCGGCGCTCTACCTGCTGCTGGGGGGTCTCTTGAAATGAGCGTGGAAATCGTGTATAATCGTTAAATCATGATTTCCGAGGTGGTTCCATGGCAGCGATACCGGAAAAGATCTTCCGGATGGTCGAGAAACCGGCCAGATATACCGGCGGCGAGCTCAACAGCGTCGTCAAACAGAAAGAAAAGATCAAGGTCCGGTTCGCGTTTTGCTTTCCGGATCTCTACGAGGTCGGCATGAGCCACCTTGGGATGAAAATTCTTTATTCTCTTTTAAATAAAGACGAGGAGGTCTGGTGCGAGCGGGTTTTCGCGCCGGACGTCGATCTGGAAAAACAACTGCGCGAAAACGGCCTTCCGCTGTTTGCGATCGAGAGCCGGGACGGCCTCGCGGACTTCGACATGATCGGCTTTACGCTCCAATACGAGCTTTGTTACACCGGCGTGCTCAACATGCTTGATCTCGCGGGCATCCCGGTGCGCCGCGAGGACCGCAAGGGGCTCAAAAACCTTGTCGTGGCGGGCGGGCCCTGTGCCTGCAACCCCGAGCCGATGACCGATTTCGTCGACCTCTTTATGCCCGGGGAGGGCGAGGAGGTCCTGCCGGAGATCGTCGCGCTCTATAAAAAGGCGAAAGACGAAGACTGGACGAAGGAAGAGTATCTCTCGGAAGCGGCGCGGATTCCCGGCGTCTATATCCCGTCGCTTTATGAGGTGGACTACCACGCCGACGGCACGGTTCGCGCTTTTTCCGCGAAGGAGGGCGCGCCGATGCCGGTCAAAAAGCGCGTCATCAAGGACCTGGATAAGGTCTTTTTCCCGGAAAACTTCGTGGTGCCGTTCATCGACATCGTGCACGACCGCAGCATGCTCGAGATCATGCGCGGCTGCGTGCGCGGCTGCCGCTTCTGCCAGGCCGGGTTCATCTACCGCCCGGTGCGGGAGAAGACGCCCGGGACGCTCTGCAAAAACGCGCGCAACCTCTGCGACAGCACCGGCTACGAGGAGCTCTCGCTGACGTCGCTGAGCACCAGCGACTACACCGGGCTCGAGCCGCTGCTCGACGACCTGCTGCCGTGGACGGAGAAGGAATACGTCAACATCGCGGTGCCGTCGCTTAGAATCGATAATTTCAGCGAGAGCCTGCTCGAAAAGATTACAAAGGTGCGCAAGAGCGGCCTCACCTTCGCCGCCGAGGCAGGGACCCAGCGCATGCGCGACGTGATCAACAAAAACGTGACCGAGGAGGACATCCTTGCCACCTGCCGCCGCGCCTTCGAGGGCGGATACACCTCCGTCAAGCTCTATTTCATGATCGGCCTGCCGACCGAGACGGACGAGGACGTCCTCGGCGTCGTCGACACCGCGCAGAAAGTGGTCGATCTCTATTATAGCCTCAGGAATCACGCGAAGGGCAAGGCCGTGCAGGTGACTTGCAGCGTCGCGAGTTTCGTGCCGAAGCCGTTCACGCCCTTCGAGTTCGAGCCGCAGGACACGATGGAGGAGCTGCGGCGCAAGCAGCAGATGATGCTGCGCCGCCTCCGCACGCGTAAGATCTCCCTCGACTGGCACAACGCCGAGACCTCGTTCATCGAGGCGGTCTTCGCGCGGGGCGACCGCCGCCTCGGCAAGGCCGTCGAATGGGCCTGGCGGCACGGCTGCAACCTTGACGGCTGGGACGAGCATTTTAAATTCGACGTCTGGATGCGGGCGTTCGCCGAAACCGGGCTGGACCCGGCCTTCTACGCGAACCGCAGAAGGGAATTCGACGAGATTTTGCCGTGGGAACTTATGGATTACGGCGTGTCGAAGGAGTTCCTGATCCGGGAGAGCGAGAAGGCGCGGAGCGCCGTGACGACGCCGAACTGCCGCCTCAAGTGCGCCGGCTGCGGCGTCACCGCGCTGAAAGGGGGCCCCTGCTTTGAGTGAGGCGCAGACTTTCACCGACGTCCGGCTGTTTTACACGAAGACCGGAAGCGCGAAATACATCTCCCACCTCGACGTGATGCGGGCGTTCCAGCGGGCCTTAAAGCGCACCAAAATCAAGGTTTGGTACACGGAGGGGTTCCATCCCCACCTCTATCTCAATTTCGCCCTGCCGCTCTCGCTGGGCTATGAGAGCCTCTGCGAGTGCGTGGATTTCCGCCTGCTTGAGGAGGTCCCGTTCGGGGAGCTTGCGGCCCGGGTCGGCGCGGCGCTGCCGGAGGGCTTCGGCGTCGTGTCGGCGGCGGCCCCGGTCATGAAGGTCTCGGAGATCCGCCGGGCCGATTACAAGATCGCGTTCTCCTGCCCCGGGCATGGGGAGGAGGAGGCGCTCGCGGCGTGGCAAGCGTGTTTTGACCGCCCGGAGATCCCGGTGCTCAAAAAGACGAAGCGCGGCGAGCGCACCGTCGATCTCAAGCCGGAGACCGAGATTTCCGCGCTTACCCGCGAGGACGGGCGCTTTCACCTTCGGGCGAGGCTCGCGGCGGGCTGCGAGGAGACCGTCAACCCGGCGCTGCTGTTCGGCGCCTTTACGGAATTCTCCGGGCTTCCCGCGGACGATATTTCCGTCATGCGGACCGCGGTTTACCGTGAAAACGGCGAGGCTTTCCAATAATTCGATAAAATGATGCTTGCATTTATAAAAATGATGTGATAATATAATAAGGCTGTCGCTAGAAAGACGGCTTCCGTCGCGTCCCCGCGACGGGAACGGCACATTGTGCCGGGCGGGCAATCCTCTGTCACAGGATGATCATCCGTGAGCATGAATGTCTGAAAAATAACGAGGAGGATATTTGATTATGGATGCGTTAAAACTGATTACAGAGAGCTGCATGAAGCAGGATTTGCCGGAGATCGCGATCGGGGATACCGTGCGCGTCTACTGCAAAATCAAAGAGGGGGACCACCAGAGGATCCAGATCTTTGAGGGCGCGATCATCGCGAAACAGCACGGCGGCATCGCCGAGTCTTTCACGGTGCGCCGCGTGGCCCACGGCTGCGGCATCGAGCGGGTTTTCCCGATCCACAGCCCGCTGATCGACCGGGTCGAGCTGGTCCGCCACGGCCGCGTGCGCAGGGCAAAGCTGTATTATCTGCGCGACAGAGTCGGCAAGGCCGCCAAGGTCAAACAGGTCCGGTAATCGGAAGATGGAATGTCGTACTCCTCCATTTTTTATGGGGGAGTATTTCTTTCTATCTTTTTTTGAGGTATACTTACTATATTATGGTTTGGGAGGCGGGCGCATGGAAGGCGAAGAGATCAGTATTCAGTGGTTTCCGGGACATATGGCGAAGACCCGGCGCCTGATGAAGACGAACCTGCCGCTGGTCGATATCGTCGCGGAGGTGCGGGACGCGAGGATCCCGATCTCCAGCAGCAACCCCGAGATGAGCCATCTTGTCGGCGGAAAGCCGCGGATCATCCTGCTCAATAAATGCGATATGGCCGATGAGCATCTGACAAACGAGTGGGTGGAATATTACCGTGGCAAGGGTATCCCGGCGATCGCGACGGACTGCCGCAGCGGAAAAGGGCTTCGGCAGATTACGCCGCTCGTCCGCAAGACGCTCGAGCGGGAGCTCGAAAAGCGCGAGCGCAAGGGTATGGCCGGAAAGCCGATCCGGATGATGGTCGTCGGCATCCCGAACGTCGGGAAATCCTCGTTCATCAACCGCTTTTCCGGGGCAAAGAAGACGAAGGTCGAGGATCGCCCGGGCGTGACGAGGGGAAAACAGTGGGTCACGCTGGACAACGGGATCGACATGCTCGACATGCCGGGCGTGCTCTGGCCGAAATTCGAGGATAAGACCGTCGGCGAGCACCTCGCGTTCACCGGCGCGATCAAGGACGACATCATGGACACCGAGCTGCTCGCCGCCCGCCTTGCCGATCTGCTGAACCGGGAGTGCCCCGGCCTTTTCCGCGCGCGGTATAAGCTCGCGGACGGGGAGACGGAGGGGAGGGCGCCGGGCGAGCTGCTGAGGCTGGTCGGCGAAAAGCGCGGCATGAAGATCGCGGGCGGGGAGATCGACACCGGGCGCGCCGCGGCCGTGCTGCTCGACGAGTTCCGCGGCGGGAAGATCGGGCGCGTCACTTTGGAGAAACCAAGTGAGTCTCTATGAATTTGAGCGCGCGCGGCGCGCGGAGGGATATAAACTCATCTGCGGCGTGGACGAGGCCGGCAGGGGGCCGCTTGCCGGCCCGGTCTATGCCGCGGCGGTTATTTTGCCCGAGGATTACGAGATCGAGGGCGTCGACGACAGCAAAAAGCTCTCCCCGCAAAAGCGGGAGCGGCTTTTTGACGAGATCACGGCGCACGCGCTCGCCTACGCGGTGACAAGCTGCGACAACCGTGTGATCGACGAGGTCAACATCCTCGAGGCCACGATGCGCGCGATGAAACAGGCGGCGGAGGCGCTCTCCCTGCGGCCGGACATCGTGTATATCGACGGCAACCGCGCGCCGAAACTGAACGTCCCCTGCAAAGCGGTGATCGGCGGCGACGCCGTCTCGGCGAGCATCGCGGCGGCCTCGATTTTGGCCAAGGTGAGCCGGGACCGCTTCATGGCCGAGATGGACCGGCGCTACCCGGAATACGGGTTTGCGAAGCACAAGGGCTACCCGACGGCGCTCCATTACGAAAAGCTCCGTGAATACGGCCCCTGCGAGATCCACCGGCTGACTTTTTTAAAAAAGATGCACTGACCTGAACCCGGCGGGTTTCGGGGCCGACGCCTGCGGATGAAGTCGGTCAGCACGCGGTTCGGGTTGGAGGCGCGGATCCGCTCGTGGATCGGCTTGGGCATGGCGGGTTTCGGGGCCGACGCCTGCGGATGAAGTCGGTCAGCACACG
>CAZAAR010000032.1:17653-20940 GCA_964483415.1 uncultured Oscillospiraceae bacterium | reverse complement strand
AAATGACCGTGTTTCTAAATATGGGCACGCTGATCTGCCACTGTATTCTTTCCATCGTCATCCCCCTTTTCCATGACCGGCTTTAATAATAGCCGCCCATGATTTCGCCAAGGCTCAAGGCCCGGGCCGAGTTTTCCTCTTGTCATAAAAATCGCTCTTTTTATCCTGCACGACAGCCGTGGCGGCGGTCCCGATCACGCCCAGCGCCATCCGGCTCACGGCGAAAGCAAGCGGCAGCAGTCCAAGCAGGATCGCCGGGACGCTCCGTTTGGGCTTTGGCCGCGCAGCGGTTTCCCCAAAATTCGCTCATGCTCAAATCCCCTTTTACTTGAGCAGCGGGCATTTGCAGCGGAAACAGGATTCCTCGTTAATGTCGCACAGCGTGCCGCAGGCGCTGCAGAAGATGATGCTGTCCCGGGACTTATCGTATTTCTCGTAGGAATTGAGCCCCGCGTGATGGCGCACGTGGTCCCCCACCTGAAAATAGTCAGAAACAGTCGTATCGTCCTCGGCGGTCATCCGATGGGTTTTGCCCCGGTCATCCCGCACGATGACGGCGTATTCGGTGTAATAATCGATCTCATAATCATCGTTCCCGATAGAACGGCGGCGGGTTTTCTTCTTGACGGTTTTATCGGCCACCACGCCGTCCCAGGTCTTGCTGCGCTTTCTGGAGAGGACGGTATAGAGCGCGATCAGCAAAAACATCCCGCCGATCCCTAGGCCGATAAAGAGCGCCTGCGGGTTTTCCATCTCGGAGCTGACTTCGCCGTAGATGAAAAAGCCGACGACGGCCGCGACGGCCAGTATCAGGGAAAAAATGGCCGACCAGCGGTTGGTGTTTTTGAGATACCGGGCGAAGGCCGGGTCATGGATGCGCTCGGAGTAGCCGATACGCCCGCCCCCCGCCGGGGGACGGCTGTCGGTTGCTTCGCCCGTTTGAGTGCCGCAGCCGGTGCAGAAGCGGGCATCGTCCGGCAAAACGGCTCCGCAATACTTGCAGTACATGGTCATCCCTCCTTGCGTCAGTCGGAAATTTTGGTGAGCTTGATAGAACTGTCAATCGGCGCATCCCATAACTCTCCGAGCATATAACCTTTTCCGACTACCGGATTGCCGGACATCGAAAACGGTACCTGATATGGAATCTCCTTTGCGGATGTCTGTCCGCCAATCCGTCACCCCCTCACATACCCGTGCATTCATACCACCATTACGATTTTTTACGCCTTCCATCCACGGGCTTTGAAGCGTCTTTCGGTATGAGCCATAGATTGCCTTTTTTCGTTGCGCCCTCAATTCTGCCGGCAACACAATACAGGGCGACCATACGACTGGTTACGCCCCATTTTTGGCCCGCTTCCTTGACAGTCAAATAATCCATGCTCACGTCTCCAAAAGAGTTTTTTTGATTATATCACACTTCGGGGTATATTTCAATAAATTGAAATATACCTTGGCGCTGAAATATCAAAAATATCAAGACAAATTGAGGGGTCAACAGAACCGGCAAAACCGTTTTATATGACTCCCGCCGGTTCATGTACAATCGCCTCCCGGCAACGGCTAAAAGCCTGTAAACGGGAGCGGGGAATAATCTTACCTCGCTGATGAGCCTAAAGCATCTGTCTCCGGCAGGCTGCTCCATATGATGATTCCAAAAAAGAGTCCGGACGCGGTTCGCGTCCGGACTCTTTTTTTTATTGCGGAATTTTGTCTTCGCGTTTTTCTTTTTTCTTTTGCGCGGGCGTTCGCCGTACGCTCATTCGTACCGCAGCGCCTCGATGGGGTCGAGCTTCGCCGCCTTATTGGCCGGATAATAGCCGAAGAACACGCCGATGGCGAGCGAGAAGCCCACGGAGAGCGCGATGCTCGACAGGGCCGGCAGGGCCGCCGAGCCGATCAGCGAGCTGCCGATATAGCCCAGCAGCCCGCCCAGCACAATGCCGATGACGCCGCCGATCAGGCAGACGATCATGCTCTCCACCACGAACTGGACGCGGATGTGGCCGTTCGTGGCGCCCAGGGCCTTTCTCGTGCCGATCTCCCTTGTGCGCTCCGTCACGGACACCAGCATGATGTTCATCACGCCGATGCCGCCCACCAGCAGCGAGATCCCCGCAATCACGGAAAGTCCAATGCTAATCGTATTTAGTACCGAATTCATCGACTCGAGCATGGTTTCCATGCTCATGGCGCTGACGCGGTAATCCGTGTTATTGACATAATACCGGTTCATGAAGTCCTCGATTTGGCCCGAGAATTTCGTGCCGTCCACGTCCGGAGAGGCGGAGACCGTGAAATTGGCGTAGCCGCTGTCCGCGCCGGAAAGCTTTTTCTCCGTGGTGACCGGGATGTAGAGCGTCGTGTTGATCTCTTTTTCGGAGGCGGCGGCCATGCCCATGATGGCGGAGGCCTGATATTCATAGACCCCAACGATGCTGAAATCCACAATCTCGCCGCCCAGATACACGATCAGTTCCTGTCCCAGCGCGGCGTTCGCGTCCCCGCCGAAGAGGTTGTTCACCAGCTTATCCGACACGATCGCCACGTTCCGGTCCCCCGCGATATCCCGCTCGAGAATATCCCGCCCCTTGAGCAAGGTCACGGAATTTCCCGCCAGATAGCCTGCGTTCACGCCCGAGACGCTGAGATTCGCGTAATCGCGTCCCTGCTTCGCCTGACCGCTGCCCATGCTCTCCGAGAGGCTGATCCCGGCGATGGAATTCCCAAACCGCTCCTCTAAGGCGGCGATCATGTCGTCGGTGAAGCGGTCCTTCTCTTCGATGGCGCCGCCGCCGAAAAAATCGCCGGGGCTATCGCTGTCCCGCCCCTGCAACGCGAGGATGATGTTGGTCGCCCCAAGCGAGCTCAGGGAGCTTGTCACCGAACCGCTGAGCCCGTTTCCCACCGTCAGGATCGCGATCACCGAGGCGATCCCGATGATGATGCCGAGCATGGTCAACGCGGCGCGCATTTTGTTGGCGCGCAGGCCCGCCCAAGCCATGCGGATGTTTTCCATAAGGTTCATACGGTTCTCTCCTCATCGTCGATCAGGCCGTCGTGCATGGTCAGAATCCTTGCCGTCTCCTCCGCGAGCTCGTGGTTGTGGGTGATGAGCACGATGGTCATCCCCTGCTCCCGGTTAAGCTTATGGAAAATATCCATGACGAGCCGGCCCGTTTTGCTGTCCAGCGAGCCGGTCGGCTCATCCGCAAGGAGGATCGAGGGGTTGTTGGGCCATGGCCAACAACCCCTCATCCGCAAGGAGGATCGAGGGGGTGTTG
>CAZAAR010000032.1:0-17643 GCA_964483415.1 uncultured Oscillospiraceae bacterium | reverse complement strand
ATGGGTCACCACGACCATGGTCATGCCGGCGTTTGCAAGCTTTTGCATCACGTCGAGCACCTCGCCGACCATTTCGGGGTCGAGCGCGGAAGTGGGCTCGTCAAAAAGCATCACGTCGGGGTTCATCGCGAGCGCCCGCGCGATGGCGATGCGCTGCTTTTGGCCGCCGGAGAGCTCGTTGGGCTGATGGTCCATGCGGTCGTCCATCTCCACTAAGGCGAGCAGCTCCAGCGCGCGCTGGGCCCGCTCGTGCTGGCCCGCCCCGGCGTACATCATCGGAAGCTCCACATTCTTGAGCGCGCTCATCCGGGGAATCAGATTGAAGTTCTGAAACACAAACCCGATCTTCCGGTTGCGGATGTGGGAGAGTTCAATATCCTTGGCCTCCTCGATCACCTCGCCGTCCAGCGTATAGCTGCCCTCCGTCGCCCGATCCAGCGCGCCGATGATGTTCATCAGCGTGGATTTCCCCGAACCGGACGCGCCGACGATGGAGACGAACTCGCCCTCCTCCACGTTCAGGTCAATGCCGTGCAGGATCTCCAGCTCGTTCGGTTCCCCGACGTAAAACCGCTTTATGATGCCGTTCATCTGAATCAGCGGCCGGCTCATCCCATCCCTCCCCCGTTCCTCACGAAGATGCCCGCGGCGGGGGCCTGCGCCTGCGCGCCGAGGCGGACGGTCCGGTCGATCAGGGCCGCATAATTCTCCGCGTCGTTGACGACGCGCAACCCGGGGGCGATCCCTTCGCCGCCGACGGCGATGCTCAGATCGTTTTCCAGGCCGGTCGTGACGGCGCGCTCCCGTACCGTATAGGTTTCGCCCGATTCCAGCTCCAAGATCAGAACGCACGGCTGCCCGGCGGCGTTTTGATAGACGGCGTCGTACGGCACCGAAAGGACGCCGGATTGACGGTTAAGAATATAGTTCAGCCGCACGCTCATGCCGACGCGCAGCTTTGTGTCCTGAGAGGTCACGCCCACCTTCGCGGCGAAGACGATGTCGCCGGTGATATCCGTTTCCCCCCGCGCGTTTTTGCCGGAGGTCGGCGCGATGGAGAGGACCGTGCCGTCGTAGGTCTCCCCGCCCGCCGCCTCGGATCTGATGGTGACCGGCATCCCCACGGCGACGGTCTGCACGTCGTATTCCTTGACCGTCGTCTCGACGATCAGACGGTTCAGATCCTCGATCACAAACAGCAGCCCGGAGCCGGAGGAGCCCTCCTCGGCGTAGACCGCGGTGACCGTCCCGTCC
Organism: uncultured Oscillospiraceae bacterium; assembly: GCA_964483415.1. GTDB lineage: Bacteria > Bacillota > Clostridia > Oscillospirales > Ruminococcaceae > UMGS1668. The sequence continues at coordinate 16,389 of CAZAAR010000032.1, read as the reverse complement.
GCCTCCGCGTAAATCTTGGTCGCGTCCAAATTTTCCTGAAGCTGGGCGAGCTCCAGCACGGCGGAATCGTTTTTCGCGCCGATCTCCGCGCTCGTAAGGCTGTTTTTGCCGGACTGCAAGGACGTCTCCGCCGATTTCACCGCCGCCTGATAGGAGTCGCGGGCGGTTTTATAGGAGGCGTAGGCGCTGTCTTCGGTGTCGGCGTAGCTTTCAAGCGCGCTGTCGGCGCTTTTGTAGGCGGCCTTTCTGGATCGGACAGCCGAATCATAGTTGCCCTGTGCGGAATTCCGCGCGGCTTCGGCGGCGTCAAGCGCGGCCTTCTTCGCGGCGTATTCCGCGAGCAGCGCCTGATGGGCGGAATCGACGCCCGCGGTCAGGCGGCTTTGCGCGTCCTCAAAATTCGCCTGCGCGTCCGCCGTTTCCCTCCGCGCCGCCGCGAGGTCCGTGTCCGCGGCCTCATAGGCGGCCTTCGCGTCCGCCAAGGCCTGCCGTTCGCCCTCCGTGGGGGACGCGATGGAGGTATACGCCGCCTGCGCGGCCTGATAGGCCGCCAGCGCGGAATCTAGGGCGTCCTGTTTCATTTGCCGGGCGAGCAGCGCCCCCTCGAGGACGGTTTCGGCGGCGTCCGCCGCCGCCTGATTTCCGGAGGGGTCCACCACATGTTGGTCCAGCGCGTCTTTGGCCGCGTCGGCCGCCGTTTCTGCGGCGGCACAGGCCGATTCCGCCGAATCGAGCGCGGATCTGGCGGCGTTCACGGCGGAATCCTGAGCGATCAGGGTCGCGTTGTAGCCGTCATCCAACGTATCGAGATAATCGTCATACGTTTTTTTTGCTCTCTGCCAGTTGTCGTGCGCGTTTTGCATGTTGGATTTGGCGCTGATTAAGCTGGCGTTTTCCCCGTTGTCAAGCGCGTCTTTGGCGGCGTTGTAGCTGTCGCGGGCGGCCTTGACCTGCTGCGCCGCCGATTCCGCCGAAATGCCCATGGCGGTCTCTCTGAGGCGGATCTGGTCCTCAAGCGCGCCGCTGTCCAGCGTGCAGAGCAGATCGCCGGCCTTAACCCCGTCCCCCACCTGAACGAGCACCTCTTCGACGGCGTAGTTCAGCGTGGAGTAGACCTTATGGACGTCGCCGCTCTCCACCGTGCCCGTCGCGCGGACGGAATTGTCCATGTCCGCGTAAGCGAGCACCGTGGTGTCCTCCCGCGCGATCGCGCCGGTCTGCGCGCCGCGCCCGCGCAGGAGCAGCAGATACCCGGCGGCCGCGATCAAAACGGCGCCGGCCGCCAGGATCGCCCACCGCACGCGCCGTCTGCTTTTGGCGGATTTTTTTGCGCCGGTCTTCTCCGTCCCCGTCCTCCGAGGCTCGGGCTCTTCTTTTCTTGGTTTCAACTCTTCTACAATTTCCTTGTTCATTCCGTGGCTTCTGCCTCCCAATTATTTGTCATAAAAAAATCAATGTTTCTATCATAGCACAAAAAAATGAACGAAAAAGAGACGATTTTTATAAAACTCCGGAACATGAAAAACGATCCGCACGGTGTGCGCCTCCGCTTGCGGAGCCGGATTCTCCGAATCGTAGAATCCCAGAAAAAGGAATAGCGTAAAAACCGGGGCGCTCTACTCCCCCGTTCCTTTTGAGAGAATGCGAAAAGAGAACAATAGATTGAGCCGCCCGCCCCGATGCGGTTAAAATAAAGGCATCGCGATCCCCATTTCACGCCGCGGGGAGGGCGTGAGAAATCCCCCCGTTTTTAAAGGGCCGCCCGAAGTGAAGGAGATCCCGGAGGCCCGGCGAAAACGGCCGCGGCGAACGAATTCTAAAAAAAGTGGTATGGTCCCGGGCGCGCCCCGCTCCCCGGGACCCCGGAAAGGGTTGACTGGAATGTTTAAACTTTATACCGACACCCCGGCGAATCTGCCGACCGAACTGATCGCGGAATACGACATCGGGGTGATCCCTCTGCACTATACGATCGGCGGCCGGGAGTATCCGGCCCCGGGGGACGGCGCCGCCGCCTTCGACGGAAAATCCTTTTACGACAGCATGCGAAAGGGCATGATCCCCCACACCTCGATGATCAGCGTCGGCGCGTTCAGCGAGGCGTTCGGGCAGAGCCTCGCCGCCGGGACGGACGTGCTCTACCTTGGGATCTCCAGCGGGGTCAGCGGCACCTGCCACTCGGCCGCGCTCGCGGCGGACGAGCTGCGCGGGCGCTACCCGGAGCGGAAGATCGCGGTGATCGACACCCTTGCCGCCTCGCTCGCCGAGGGCCTTTTGGTGAGATACGCGGCGGAGCTCAAAAGCGCCGGGGCCTCCTTTGAGGAGGTCGTTGCCCGCACACAGGAGAAGGTGCCGTCGATCCGCCAGTATTTTACGGTGGAGAATCTCGTCTACCTCAAAAACGGCGGGCGCATCTCGGGCACGGCCGCCGCGCTGGGCAATATTTTGCAGATCAAGCCCATCCTGATGGGCGACGAGGAGGGCAAGATCGTGCTCCACAGCAAAGCCATCGGGCGGAAAAAGGCGCTCGAGGCGCTTGTGAAAAAATATCAGGAGCTCGCCTCCGATTTGAGCGAGCCGATCGGGATCGCCCATGGGGACTGTTTGGAGGACGCGGAGCTCGTGGCCAAGAGAATTCGGGAATTCGGGCACCATGGCGACGTGATGATCAACAACTTCGAGCCGGTGACCGGCTCGCACGCCGGGCCCGGGGCCGTCGCCGTCTTCTTCTACGGGCTCCGCGGGTGAGGCCCTATGAAACGGATTCCGATCAGGGATAGGGAGCTCCCGGACTACACCCGGACGGAGGAGCTCGTCAATATGGGGACCCATATCTTCGGCGTCGTCTTCGGCGCGGCCGTGCTCGTGCTCGGCATCGTGATCTCCGCCGGGCACCGGGACCCGTGGGCGGTCGTCGGGGGCGCGATCTACGGCCTCTCGATGCTCATCCTCTTTACGGTCTCGAGCGTCTACCACGGCATGAGGCCCTGCACGGGCAAAAAGGTCATGCAGGCGATCGACCACTGCGCGATCTACCTCTTGATCGCGGGCTCCTACACGCCCATCCTGCTCGCGGCCGTCCGGCCCCTGTACCCGGCCCTCGCGTGGGGCGTCTTCGGGGTGGAGTGGGGCCTCGCGGCGCTCGCGGTGACGCTGACGGCGATCGATTTAAAAAAATACGCCCGGTTCTCGATGGTCTGCTACCTCGGGATGGGGTGGCTCATCGTCATGGCGCTGCGGCCCACGGCCGAGGCCCTGACCGGGCCCGGGATGCTCTGGCTCCTTTGGGGCGGCGTCGCCTACACGCTCGGCGCCGTCCTCTACGGCCTCGGGAAAAGACAAAAATATCTGCACGCGGTGTTTCACGTGTTCGTCGATATCGGGTGTGTGCTGCACGCCGTATGCATCCTGCGGTACGTCCTCTAAGCCGCTCTCCGACGGGGGGCCGCCCAACCGGAAGAATTCTATTTGCCTCCCCGCCGGGGAGCCGCCGCCCTATCCGGGGCGGCTTTTTGCGGCCCTCCGGCCTCGGAACCGCGCGGCGGACGGCCCTCCCAACGGAGGCAAACCCGTCCCTTTCGCAAAAAAAGCCCCCGCATCCCTCCGGTCGGGGAGGGCTGCGGGGGCTTTTCATTTTAAATCCCATTTTTCCGGGCGCGGCGTTCCTCCCCGCGGTCTTCGGGCAAATCTTTCGCCCTCCGCGGACCGCTCACCCGGTCACGGGTTTCTCGTTGAGGTACAGCGCGTTCAGGTCAAACCAGTAATCGGCATCGTCCGAGCCGGCGGTCAGGTTGATATTGATGTTTTTGAAAACGAGCAGCGCGGCGATCTCGGGGGTCTCGAGCGGCAGGCTCAGGTCCTCGAGGGTCGCCGAGGGGGCGCTCCCCGCGCTCGGCGGATACGCCGCCATGATCCGGCCGGCATACGCGCGCAGGTCCTGCTCCAGAATCACGCGGCCGGCAAGCTCGATCCGCAGGGAGGGTATCCCGTCCCGGTCGCTCTGCGTCCAGTAAATATCGTAGACGCCGCGCTCGCCCTCGACCGTGACCGGGGCCTCCGTCTCCATTTTGAACCCCTCCGGGTACACCACCCAGCGGTAGCCGCCGATCTCGACGGCCCCGGCCGGCAGCGACAGGTAGGTCGACAGGTACTCGCCCGGTTTCCCACCGGGGTTGTCTTCGTCCTGCGGCCATCTCTGCTCGAACCCGAGTTTTTCTTTAAAGACGTTGCTTTGCCCGAGGTCCCTGTCAAACCACGCGGGCAGCTTCGCGTCTTCGGCGTAGGCGAGGAAACTGACCGCGTCGGTGATGGACCGGCGGTCGGAGAGCGCCGGCTCGGCGGCCGCGGGCGTCAGCTTATCCTCTTTGAGCATCCCGTTTTGGGCGAGCAGGCCCGTGAGCCGGTTCACCTGTACCGTGACCGGCAGCGCGTGATAGCCCACCGCCGGCAGCACGGAGAAGACGGCCGCCGCCGAGAGCAAAAGCGCAATGACCGGGTGAGCTTTGGACTTCATAAGCATCAGCAGAACCGCCGACGCGACCGTCACCGCCCAAATTAAAATGAAGAAATATTCGGCCGTCTTAAGGCCCGATTGTTGGAGCTGGACGATCAGGGCCCACGCCTCGAACGCGAGGATCACAAGCGCCGTGATCGGGTAGATCCGGCGGTAGTAGTTCGCAAGACCGGATTCGTAGCGCGTGACCATCACATGGAGCCAGATGCCGCCGGCCGCGTAGCTCGCCGCGATCGCGGAGAGCCGGTCGAACGCGGGCCAGGTCCCGGTCACGATGGTGGTGGCCGCCCAGATCAGCAGGACGATCGTCAGGGCAAACATGATCGGGATCATGATATACCCGAAAAGAATCTCGATGAACCGCGGCTGCCGCTGGGCGGTCTCGCGGTGCTCATCCCGCTCCCCCCTGCGGAAATCCGGGAAATACCCGACGAAAATGGTGAAGGCCAAAAATCCCGCGAGCGTCCCGAGGTATTCGTAGACCTTGTAGCTCATGTCGCGGTAGAGCAGGGCCTGCACGGCGCCCGCCACCCCGGAAAGCCCGGCCATGATCACCCCTCCGTAAAGCAGGGCGATGAAGAAGGCTTTTTGGGTCATGAAGAGCGAGCGGGCGAAATCGGACCGCTCCTCCGGGTAGCCCGCCAAAATCAGAAAGGCGAGCAAGCTGATCCAAACGGCCGCGGCAACCCGCGCCCCGGCCAGCGCCGAGATCGTCTCATAGCCGGAGGAATAGGCCTCCGTCCCGCCGAATGTGTAGAGCGCGAAAAACGCGACGATCGCGGCCGCGGCGCCGCCGAGATTCGCGAGCCAGAACGCCCTGGGCGTGTTGGAGCGGCTGTGGGCCGCGGTGATGGCCGCGAGGCTGAAGACCGCTCCCAGCGCGAGGGCCCAGTGCAGGCAGTTGAACAGGAAATTGTAGGCCTCCTGCTCGGGCCAATCGAGCTCGATCCGGATCATCGTCACGACCGCAAACGCAAGCGCCGCGGCAATCGCGGCCGGGAAAGTCCGAAACGCCTTGGCCGCCCCCTCAAAAATACGCGAGATCGACCGGGAAAACGCATTCATGTCCGCACCTCCTTGTTCGTTTATTTGATTCTTTATTTTTTATTATAGCCGGAATCCGCGAAAATAGAAACAGAAAAATCATGAACTTTCGCTCCCGCGGGCCGAGCGGGGCAAACGGGAGAAAAAACCCCGCCCGCCGCCCGTCCGTGCTTTCCTTCCGGGGAAAAAAGTGGTATGATCGGGAAAAGAGCCGCCGCAGAAACGCCGGGCGTCCTGAAATCCGCATGACGAACGCAGAGGAGGAAAACAGCATGCTTACCTACAAATTCGACACCCAGCTCCTGATCGAGGGCCACGATCTCTCCGAGGATGGGATCCACGACTACATCACCAAAAACATGGAGGGCGACTGCCTGCTCGCCGTCGGCGATGAAGACCTGATTAAAGTCCACTTTCACACCAACGCCCCGTGGAAGCTGCTCGAATACTGCGCCGCCTTGGGGGACGTCTTCGACGTCGTGATCGAGAATATGGACCGGCAGGAGCGCGGCCTTCAGGCGTGAAGCGCGGAAAGGACGCCAAAACGATGGAACTTCATCCGGAAGAACCGGCCGCGCCGGGCGGCGATCTGATTGCCCCCTGCGGGATGAACTGCGGGCTCTGCGTCTCCTACCTCGGCGGGAAAAACGAGATCAACCGCCAAGGCTTCCACCGCAAGTACTGCGAAGGCTGCCTGCCCCGCGGCAAGGGCTGCCTCTATATGGCGGGCCGGTGCGCGATCGTCGGGACCGGGGCCGTGCGGTTTTGCTTTGAATGCCCGGACTTCCCGTGCGAACGGCTTAAAAACCTCGACCGGCGCTACCGCGCGAACTACCGCATGAGCATGATCGAAAACCTGCGCGAGATTCAGGAAAACGGCATGGACGCGTTTCTTCGGAAACAGGCGGAGCGGTGGAGCTGCCCCTCCTGCGGGGAGATGATCTGCTGTCACAACGGCCTGTGCCTCCATTGCGGCCTCGACGTCCTGAAGAAAAATAAAAAATACCGCTGGGGAAACCGGTAGGCGGCCAGAATAAAAAAAGGAGCGGGAGCCGCTCCTTTTTTTATTCATTCAACCGACCGCGCCTCAGATGCCGAGCAGTTCCGTCGCGATGCCGAAATAGATCAGCAGCGCCAGCGCGTCGACGATCGTCGTGAGGAGCGGGCTCGCGCAGACGGCCGGGTCGAGCCCGAAGCGCTTCGCGACGAGCGGCAGGACGCAGCCGACCAGCTTTGCCACAAAGACGGTGATGACGAGCGTCAGGCAGACCGCCAGCGCGACGGTCACGCCCACCTGATCGAACAGCAGCAGCTTCGTGAAATTCACGGCGGCCAGCGTGACCCCGCACAGCAGCGCGACCCTCGCCTCGATCCAGACCACCTTGAAAATATCGCTGAATTCCAGATCGTTGAGGGAGAGGCTGCGGATGACGGTGGCCGAGGACTGGCTTCCGCTGTTGCCGCCCGTATCCATGAGCATCGGGATGTACGCCGTGAGCACCACATAGGTGGCGAGGGCGTCCTCAAAATGCGTGATGATAAGCCCGGTGAAGGTGGCGGAGATCATCAGCAGCAGCAGCCAGGGGATACGGCTCTTCCAGATCTCCCAGACCGGCGTTTTGAGATAGGGCCGCTCGCTCGGCGTGATGGCGGCCATCTTTTCGATATCCTCCGTGGCCTCCGCGACGATGACGTCCATCGCGTCGTCGACCGTGACGATCCCGACCAGCCGGTTTTCGGCGTCCACCACCGGCAGCGCCGTGAAATTATACTTCGTGAACATGTTGGCCACGGATTCCTGATCCTCCATGGTCGAGACATAGATGACGTGGGGCTCCATGAGCTCGGAAATCACGGATTCGCCTTTTGCCAGAATCAGCATCCGGATCGAGATCGTTCCGATCAGGATGCGGCTTTTATCCGTCACATAGCAGGTGTCGATGGTCTCCTTGTTGACGCCGGTCCGGCGGATGTGGTCGATCGCCTCCGAGGCCGTCATGCCCGGGCGCAGATCGACGTACTCGGTCGTCATGATGCTGCCCGCGGAGTCCTCGGGATAGTTGAGGATCTCGTTGATCATGCGGCGCTTCTCCGGGTCCGCCTGATTGAGGATCCGCTTCACGACCGAGGCGGGCATCTCCTCCACCAGCGCGGCGGCGTCGTCCGTGTAGAGCTCGCCGATGACCTCCCTGAGCTCGGAATCGGAGAACCCCTTGATGAGAAGCTCCTGATGGTCCGAGCCCATCTCCGCGAACGTCTCCGCCGCGAGCTCTTTTGGCAGCAGGCGGAACAGCAGCGGCAGCGGCTCCTCGGGCAGCTCCTCAAAAACCGCCGCGATGTCGAACGGATTCATCGTGACAAAGATATCCTGGAGGCTGGAAAAACGCTTTTTTTCCAGCAGGGAGATGATGGTATTCTCTAAAGTGGCCGTTCTTTCTTCCATTTGTCTTCCCTCCAATCATAAGAGTATCGCCGGCGGCCGAAGCCGCCTTCTTTGACAGGAGCAAGACACGAAACAAGGCCCTCGCCTTGCGTTATGAAAAGCGCCGCAAACGAAAAGGCGCCTTTTCAGAGCCGCATTCTCGGCCTACGTCTGTGCCGCTACTACTGCCAGCGTCCATCTCGTTCACCTCGCAATTTCCAAAAATAAAGATCCCGCACGGCCCAAAAAGACGGTGCGGGACAGAACTCGATTGCCGCACCATACGGGCTTTAGCATCCGTGAGGCGGTGAAACTGCATTATGCTGTGCCTTGTGCTTCGACGCAGCCTGTTCAAACCCTCTGATGGTGTCTCCACCATTTCGCGGCAGCAGTCCATATCCTCGCGGCAGCCTTACCTACCGGATCTGTTTCATTGTATCCCATCGCCCGCCAAATGGCAAGCCTTTTCCGTAAAATTCACGGATTTTGTTCCCCCCGCGGGGCCTCCCTCGGGCCCGCCCCGGGTTTCCCGCGCCCCGCCTCCCCGGGGCCGCCTCCCCGTCCCGGGCAAACTTATTTTTCCCATGAGCATCGGATTTTATCCCAACCTTTTTCGCCGCGCTTTTTCGACCGGAAAAGAGCGGCTCCGGCCCCTCCGCCGGCCCGGTTGGGGACGCTTCCGCGCCCGGCAGTCTCAGTTTATTCGGGCCGGGACCTTTGTGCCCCCTCTCGTACGGGCCGGCCTTTTTTCGGCTGGTCGTTCCCCGGCCCGGCCGTGCCGCGGCCGGGGAGAGACCCTTTCATCCCCGCGGCGGATTGAGGCGGAGCGGATTTTATGATATAATAAACGGTACTTTCATCGGCCCGCGGGGCCGGTATCTTTCCTGTCTTTTCGACGCATAAAAATACGAAACCGAACAAAAATCAAGTTGGAGGCGGATTATGAATCAGGAAAACCTTGCCCTCACGAGAGAGCTGACCGCGTTTATCCAAAAGAGCCCGACCGCGTTTCAGGCCGTGGAGACGGTCTCGGCCATGCTCGGGGAGGCCGGTTTCACGCGCCTCGCGGAGGGCGGCGAATGGAAACTTGCGCCCGGAGGGCGCTATTACCTCACCCGGAACCTCTCCTCCGTCGCGGCGTTTCGCATCCCGGAGGACGGCGCCGATTCCTTTATGATCGCGGCCAGCCACTCCGACTCGCCGGCCTTCAAGCTCAAAAACAACTGCGAGGACGAGGCCTGCGGCAAATATCTGCGCCTCAACACCGAGCGCTACGGCGGCATGATCCTCTCCACATGGTTCGACCGGCCGCTCTCCCTCGCGGGGCGCGTGATCCTCCGGGACGGGGACCGCTTCACGGCGAAATCCGTCGTCGTCGACCGGGACCTCCTGTTGATCCCGAGCGTCGCGATCCATTTTAACCGTCAGGCCAACGACGGCGTGAAGATCGACCCCGCGGTCGACACGGTGCCGCTGTTTGCCTCCCTCTCCGGAAAGGGCGCGCTGCGGCGGATCGTCGCCGAGGCCGCCGGCACGGCCGAGGACCGGCTCGCGGGCATGGATCTCTTCCTCTATAACCGCACGCCCGCCGCGATCTGGGGCGCGGACGACGAATTCTTCTCCGCCCCGCGCATCGACAACCTGATGTGCGCCTTCGGGACGCTCAAAGGCTTCCTCTCCGCGAAAGCGGGCCGCGCCGCTTCGGTCTACGCGGCCTTCGACAACGAGGAGACCGGCAGCGGCACGAAGCAGGGCGCGGGCTCGACGCTGCTGCGCGACACGCTGGAGCGCGTCGCCGAGTCGCTCGGAAAGGACCCGCGCCGGATGCTCGCGGCCTCCTTTATGCTCTCGGCGGACAACGCCCACGCCCGCCACCCGAATCACCCCGAGCTCTCCGACGCGGAGAACGCGCCCTATATGAACGAGGGCGTCGTTATCAAGACGAACGCCTCCCAGAAGTACGCGACCGACGGCCTCTCCGCCGCGCTCTTCGCCGAGATTTGCCGCCGGGCCGGGGTGCCGCTGCAGCAGTTCGCGAACCGCTCCGACCTCGCGGGCGGCTCCACGCTGGGCGGCATCTCCAACACGAAGGTCCCGCTCAACACCGCGGATATCGGGCTCGCCCAGCTCGCGATGCACTCGTGCTACGAGACGGCCGGCTGCGCCGACACCGCCTGCCTGATCCGCGCCTGCGAGGAGTTTTACCGGTCCGTCCTTACCACCGACGGGGACGGTATCTACACGCTACGCTGAGGACGAGGGCCGCCCTTACCGCCGACGGAGACGGTATCTACACGCTGCGCTGAGGGACGGACGCCACCCTTACCACCGACGGCGACGGTATCTACACGCTGCGCTGAGGGCGGACGCCGCCCTTGGCACCGACGGCGACGGCGACTACGCGCTGGTCTGAGGGCGGACGCCGCGCTGAGGACGAGGGCCGTGCTCAAACGCCTGTTCCGCGACTACGGCGTCGACCGGGAGAAGTTCCTCGGGGCGCTCGCGGCGGTGCGCGGCAACCAAAAGGTGACCTCCGACACGCCCGAAGACACCTATGAGGCGCTCAAGCGCTACCTCCGGCGCACCGTCGAGACGCTCGTGGCAAGGCTCGTCATCGCGCAGGACCCCGCTCCCGGCGCCACGCTTCGCGTCTTTGTTAAGGACGGCGCGCTCGCGGCGGAGGTCGTGCTCACGCCGGAGCTTGCCCAATGATTTTTTCTTGCAGCAGAAGTGCCGGGCGTCCGTACGGACGCCCGGCACTTCTTTTTCATAATAATAAAGGTTTAAGTTTATAGAGCGGACAGGCCCTCCCACGTCCGGCTCACTCGTCGAACAGGGCGGCGAGCTTCGGAAATCTCGGCGAAAAGTCGATATGCTTCTCCATCCCCCTGCTGAACCAGCTGATGATCCAGCCGTTGAGCGCGGCGGCGATCACCGTCCCGGGGCCGACGCCGTTCAGCTTTCCGAAAAAGAGGAAACTCAGCGCGACCCCGGCCGCGAGGCTCGCGCAGTCGTAGGCGATCTTAAATTTGTTGATGTCCTTGCCGAAATGCGCGGAGACCATCTTGACGAAATACTCATAGACCGTCGGCGCGAAATAGCTGTGGAACATCAGCGACACGCCGAGCGACGTGATCGGCAGGCCCAACAGATAGCAGGCGATCTGCGCCGGCAATCCGTTTCCATTCGGAAGCGCGTCAAAGACCCGCACCCACCCGTCGAGCGCCGCGCCGTAAAGGAGGAGCGTGATGAACGTAAAGCAGTAGCGGAGGCGGAACTTTTTGAGCACGACGCACATGGCCGCAAAGAGCGCGGCCTGCAGGCAGTATTCCGCCGTGCCGAAGGTGAGCGCGTCGAATTTCAGCGAGACAAGATAGGCCGGCGCCACCACCATCGATACGCCGAAATCGGATTTTGCCATCAGCGCCGTGCCCATCGAGAGGAGCAGCAGCCCCAAAACGTAGGCGCCCTCCGCGAAGCGGTTGATCTTTTTCATCCGCAGCCCCCGGTTCTTTAAAAAATAAAAAATGCGGGCCGCGCCGTTTGGTCCTGTGGAAACGGCAAAAGCTCGCAGAACGCTACGGATTATATCATATTTCACCGCCGGCGTCAACCGCCCGGCGCGTTATATCTTCTTTATCGGGTGGCGGAGGATGGTCTTCCACTTGTCCGTTTCGGCCGTGCGCGGGTTGGAGAGGTAGATCTCGTGGTGCCTCCGGACCTCGCCGATGTCGTTCCCGCAGCCGTTTTGGGCGAGGAAGGCGTCCATCTTCGCGCCGGTCGCGGGTTCGTCGTCGTAGGCGCCGATGTGCAGGCACTGCACGCAGAGCCCCTCGTCGTAGGTCGTCAGCCGCGCCGCCGCGCAGTCTACGCCCTTTTTTCGCTTGGCCTCGGCCTTCGCCCAATCGAGGACCTCCTCCGTGACGAAGTCCGGCTGACGGATCATCGAGATCCAGCAGAAGCCGGCCTTATTCTGATAATCGACGCCGGGCCTGCCGTCCTCCATCCACCAGAGCCCCTCGAGCGGCGCGACGGTGTAGTCGAAAAAGCCGGGGATCTCCCTCGCGCCCATCTTGCTCATTTTAATGGGATAGGAGAGCGCGTAGAGCGTCCGCACCGCCGCCGGGTACGCGCCCCCGGGCTCGTTCGGGTCGCCCCTGCCCTCGACCGCGAGAAACAGCATCGGCGGCACCGTGACGAGCGAAGGCTCCGTCTTCGGGTGATAAAGCGCCTTCTCCTCCTTTTTAAAATCGTAGGCCATAAAATCCCCTCCCTTTTGTTTTATGGAAACAGTATAGCACGTCCGTTTTGCAAATGCAAACATATGTTCGTATTTTTTTGAAAAAATTTCCACGCAGGCCGCAGCTTCTTTTTCGCCGCAAGTTTTTTGCAAGCCGCCGAAAGCCTCCGTCCCCTTGTCCGCCCCGGCCTTTGCTTTCTCTTCGGCGCTTTTCCCCCCGGCCTTTTCTGCCCCCCGACGCTCCCCGCGCCCTTTTTTGTGGAACCTGCGCGGGTTGTGCAGAGCTTTCTTGAGAAATTCCGTCGTTTTTACCTCTTTACTTTAGCTTGCTACTATGATAACATACTACCATACTACAAAACAAAAACATCGGAGGTATTCACTATGAAAAGATTTTTTGCGCTGGCGCTGGCCATGCTGATGCTCACGGCCCTGCTCGGCGGATGCGGCGGGGAGAAGGACCCGGCCAAGGACTGGGACTATGTGGAGAAGGCCGGCAAGCTGGTCATCGGGATCACCGATTACCCGCCGGTCAACTACTATGACGAGAGCGGCACGCTGATCGGTTTCGACACCGAATTCGCACAGGCCGTCTGCGCGAAGCTCGGCATCGAGGCGGAATTCGTCGAGATCGACTGGGACAACAAGGAGATCGAGCTCAATGGTTACAGCATCGACTGCATCTGGAACGGCATGACCTATACCGCGGCGCGCGACGAGAACATGGACTTCTCGAAAAATTATCTGTATAATAACATCCTGGCGGTGATCCGCGCCGAGGACGCCGGGACGTACAGGACCGCCGGGGACTTCGCCTCCGCCGTCGTCACGGCCGAGGGCGGCTCCACCGGCGAGGAGTGCGTCGCCGAGTACTGCCCGGACGCCGAATATGTCGCGGCCGACAGCCTCGCCTCCGCGATGATGGAGGTCGCCTCCCGCTCGGCCGACGTCGCGTTCATCGACTCGCTGATCGCGCAGAGCCAGACCGGAAACGGCATCTACGCCGATCTCATGATCGTGCCGGATCTCATCCTCTCTCAGGAGGAGCTGGGCATCGGCTTCCGCACCGGCAGCAGCCTCGCCGCGAAGATCGACGAGATGATCGACGCGCTGGTCGCGGACGGCACCTACGCCGCCCTCGCCGAAAAATACGGCCAGACCGAGAACCTCATCCTCGGCTGATCCCCTCGGGAAATTTCAAAGAAAGGTTCAGGACGGCGGCACGCTCCGCCGCCCTGATTATGTTTGTCGGGTGGAAACGATGCAGACTTTTCTCAATGTGACGGCGAATCTGATCGGCGGCTTCCGCGAGACGCTCGCGCTCTTTTTCTACACGCTCGCGTTTTCACTGCCGCTCGGACTCGTGGTGGCCTTCGGCTCGATGTCGGGATGGGCGCCGCTGCGCTTTCTGACGCGGGCCTTCGTCTGGGTCATCCGCGGCACGCCGCTGATGCTCCAACTGATCCTCGTCTACTACGGGCCGGGGCTCATGTGGAACATGGCCTTCTGGGGCTCCTCGGTCCGGGGCAGGATGACCGCGGCGGTGGCCGCCTTTGTGATCAACTACGCCTGCTATTTTTCGGAGATCTACCGCGGCGGCATCGAGTCGATCGCCAAGGGGCAGTACGAGGCCGGGCAGGTGCTCGGCATGACGAAGGGGCAGATCTTTTTCCGCGTGATCCTCTTGCAGGTCGTGCGCCGGATCCTCGCGCCGATGTCGAACGAGGTCATCACGCTCGTCAAGGACACCGCGCTTGCAAGGATCATCGGCGTCATCGAGCTGATCTACATCGGGCAAAGATACATCACCGCCTCGTCGCTGCTCTGGCCGCTCTTTTACACCGGCGTCTTCTACCTGCTCTTCAGCGGGCTTTTGACGCTGCTGTTCCGCCGGTGGGAAAATAAGCTCCGCTATTTCGCGGTCTGAGGGAGGGAGAAAGATGGCAATTCTGGAAGCGCAGAACATCGGCAAAAGCTTCGACGGCAGCGCCGTGCTCAAGGATATCAATTTTTCTCTCGAAAAGGGCCGCACGCTCTCGATCATCGGCGCGTCGGGCAGCGGCAAGACGACGCTTCTGCGCTGCCTCAACTTCCTTGAGACGCCCGACACCGGCGTCATCTCGGTGAACGGCGAGACGCTCTTCGACGCCGGGATCCCGCAGTCGGCGAGCGAGGCCGCGATCCGGCAAAAGCGGCTCCATTTCGGCCTCGTCTTTCAGCAGTTCAACCTGTTTCCGCAGTACACGGTGCTCGGAAACGTGACGCTCGCGGTGCAGCTCCTCGCCCGGCAGCGCCCGGATTATAAGGAGAACCAAAAGCGGATCTTCGCCGAAATCGAGCGGGACGCGCGGGAAATCATCGCGAGCGTGGGCCTCTCGGAGAAGCTCCAAAGCTACCCGCACCAGCTCTCCGGCGGCCAGCAGCAGCGCGTGGCGATCGCCCGCGCCCTCGCGATGCACCCGGACATCCTCTGTTTCGACGAGCCGACCTCCGCCCTCGACCCCGAGCTGACCGGCGAGGTGCTCAAGGTGATCCGCGGCCTCGCGGAGAAGGAGACCACGATGATCATCGTCACCCACGAGATGCAGTTCGCGCGGGACGTCTCCGACACGGTGCTCTTTATGGACGACGGCTCTGTCGTCGAGGAGGGTCCGCCGGAGGAGGTCTTCGGCAGCCCGAAGGAGGAGCGCACGCGGAAATTCCTCGAGCGCTACAGCGAGAGCGGCTCGGCGAGCCCCTCGTAAAACAAGGGGGATGGAGATGGAATTTACCTATCGGATCGCGGACCCGAGCGGCAACACGACCGCTCTGGTCCAAGAGGGCTTCCCGGAGAAGCTTCGCCGGGAGGCCGCGGCCCTGCTGATGGAGACGGGCGAGGTCGAGCAGGTCGGCTTTCTCTGCCCACCGCGCTTTGCGGGGTCGACGGGCAGGCTCGAGATGGCGGGCGGCGAGTTCTGCGGCAACGCGACGCTCTCGGCCGCCGTTTGGATGGCGAAAGGCCTCATGCTCATAAGCCAAAACCCGACGGAACTCCAAATTGAGTGCTCCGGCGCGGATGGGCCGCTCCGCGTTGCCGTCTGGAGCGCAGACGGCATGGATTACGGCATGGTTGAGATGCCGCCGCCAAACCGGATCTATACGCGCGATTTCTCCGCGGGCACCCGGACCGAGACGTTCGCGGTCGTCGAGATGCCGGGCATCACCCACCTGCTTTGGCCGGCGGAGATGTTCGGCGAAAAGGAGCGCGGATTTGCGCTGTCCGGCATCCGGGGCTGGTGCGCGGAGCTCGGCGCACAGGCACTCGGCGTCCTGCTGTGCGACCGAGAATTTGGGCGCGTCGCGCCGCTGGTGTTTGTGCCAGAGGCGGGCGCCCTCGTCTGGGAGCGGGGCTGCGGCAGCGGCACCGCGGCGCTCGGGGCCTGGCTCGCCAAAGAGAGATTTTTATCGGAGAGCATCTCTCCCGGGGAGGGTTCTGCGGAAGCTGTTTTTTTAGAAAGGGACGTGCTCCAGCCCGGCGGGACGATCCGGGTGCGCGCGGAAAACCGGGGCGGCGCGCTTTGTTCCCTCCAAATCTCCGAGGCCGTGACCTTTTCAGAAGAAAAAGTTTTGCGGATGTAAAATAAAGCTGAACCTTGATGCTAAAGCCGAAAAAAGGCCCCCGTTCCGTATGGAACGGGGGCCTTTTGGCTCCTCCTGTCCGGCCGAACGGACGACCCTGCGGTTAACAGCCGCATGCTCTGCCAACTGAGCTAAGGAGGAATACAAGTTCAGCGCAGCTCCTTGGGAGCTGCGCTGATGCCGGCATCGACCTATCTTTCCGGGAGGCTGCCCTCCAAGTATTTTCGGCACGAACGAGCTTAACTTCTGTGTTCGGAATGGGAACAGGTGGAACCTCGCCGTAATCAACACCGACTGTCAGAGCAAAGAGCCCTGAGAACCGAATAAGAACGTTTTTTGGAATAATCTTCGAAGAGAAAGAAAGCGAAAGGTCAAGCCCTCGACCGATTAGTACTCGCAAGCTTCACGCGTTGCCGCGCTTACACATTGAGCCTATCAACCTTGTAGTCTGCAAGGGGTCTTACTTGTTTCAAACAATGGGATATCTTATCTTGGGAACGGCTTCACGCTTAGATGCCTTCAGCGTTTATCCGATCCGCACATAGCTGCCCA